>CALMNY010000510.1 GCA_937872125.1 uncultured Candidatus Competibacteraceae bacterium
ACCATGGACTGTCGAGCACATCCTGCGCCCGACTGGATCATTCACAGCCCATGTTTTTTAGGGCCTCAAGCACTGTAGCAAAGTCAAAGCATTCTATCGCTGCGAAGAGCGACGCATACTGGGTTCCCAGCGCCGCGCGCAGCAACGCTTCATTAGCCTCGAAGAAATACGTGCTTTCAGCATCATCTTCTTCGAGCAACGCGATCAATCGCTTGCGCACAATCCGCCATGCGCGCTCATCGAACGGCGCCTTCAATGTGCTCGCGGCGGCTTGAGGCCACCGGGCCGCAATCGCCGCGACCAGAGGCGGTAAAACCTGGGCGATTTCGGCTTGCAGCGGCTCCAGTACGGCGATTGGCGCCTGCTGACAAAGCGCCTGTTCGAGTCGCTCCGCCAGGTCGCACAGCGCCAGCGCCCCGATCTGGGCGGAAACTCCTTTCAGAGTATGTGCAGTCCGTTCGGCCTCGCCCCACTGGCCTTCGGCGATGGTTGCGGCCAGCCGCGCCGGCGCATCCGCCTGACCGGCGGCGAACTGAACCAGGAGGCGGTGATAGAGCTTCTCCCGCCCGAGCGCCTGGCGCAGGCCCAGGGCCATATCGAGTCCGGCGATAGCGTCCGGCGGCGGATTCGCTTCCGGCGCGAGCGCGGTGAATACGGCCGCCGCCGGCTCGGCCCGGCGCCGCGCACGCTGCGGATCGGGCTTGACCCACTGCAACAGTTTGGCCGTCAGGTCCTGCGGATCAATGGGTTTGGCGATGTGATCGTTCATTCCGGCCGCGATGCACCGCTCCCGGTCGCCGGCCATGGCGTTTGCCGTCATGGCCACGATGGGCAAGTCGCCGTAACCGGGCAACTGGCGAATCGCCCGCGTCGCGGCCAGCCCATCCATAACCGGCATTTGCATGTCCATCAGCACGATATCGTAGTGCTGTTCCTGCACCCGGCGCAGCGCTACCGCGCCATCCGCGGCAATATCAACGGCAAAGCCCGCCGAGGTCAGTAACTCGGTGGCGACTTCCTGGTTCAACTCGTTGTCCTCGACCAGCAGGATGTGAGCGCCGATGATGGTGGACAGATCAATAGCCGCGGTCTGGGCCAGCGGCCATCGTTCGGGTTGGGTGGGCGCCTGGTGGAGCAGATGCATGGCGGTGTCGAACAACAGCGAGGGGGTAACCGGCTTGCTCAGGGTGTGTTCGATGCCGGCGTCTTCGGCTGCCTGGATCAGATCCTCGCGGCCATAGGCCGTGATCATCGCCAGGCGCGGCGGCGTTGCCAGCCCCAACCGGCGGATTTCCCTGGCTGTCGCCAACCCGTCCAGTTCCGGCATCTGCCAATCCAGAAATACGATTTCATACGGTTCGCCGGCGGCGGTGGCGCGGCCGATTTCGGCAAGAGCCGCCCGGCCCGAGTCCATCGCAGTAACGTTGAACGTCATGCTGCGCAACATCTCGACCAGGACGGTGCGCATACTGGCGTTGTCTTCGACCACCAGCACGCGCCGGCCACGCAGATCGGGTTCTGGCAGCAGGCGCCGGACTTTCGCCACGGTGTAACCGAACCGGGCGGTGAACCAGAAGGTTGAGCCGACGCCGGGCGTGCTGTCGAACCCGACTTCTCCCCCCATCAGTTCGGCCAGACGTTTGCTGATCGCCAGACCCAGCCCGGTGCCGCCATATTGGCGCGCGATCGAGGTATCCACCTGCTCGAAACTCTGGAACAACCGGCTACGCTGAGTTTCGGCGATGCCGATGCCGGTGTCGCGCACTGCAAACCGCAGCACGGCCTCGTCAGAGCCAGCGTGGTCAACAGTGACACTCAGCGCGATTTCGCCCTGTTCCGTGAACTTCACCGCATTGTTGGCGTAATTGAGGAGAATCTGGCTGATCCGCAGCGGGTCGCCGATCAGATCGCAAGGCACATCTCTGGCAATGTCGAGGATCAATTCCAGGCCCTTGGCGGTGGTTTTCTCAACGATAAACGCCCCCACCCCGCCCAAGAGCTGTTCGAGATCGAATTCGACCTGTTCGATGACCAGCTTGCCCGCCTCGATCTTCGAGAAATCGAGCACATCATTGATGACGCCCAGTAAATGCTGGCCCGACCGCTGAATTTTCTGTAAATAATCGCGCTGCCGGTCGGTGAGTTCGGTTTTCAGGGCCAGATGCGTCATACCGATGATGGCGTTCATCGGCGTGCGAATCTCGTGACTCATATTGGCCAGGAAATCCGCCTTCACTCGCGCCGCGTCCTCGGCCAGCGCCTTGGCGTCTTCAAGCGCCTTGAAGCTGGCGCGTTCGGCGGTGATATCTTCGAACGTGCCCGCCAACCCTTTGCTTAAATCATCAGGGTCTATGGCGCGCACCGCCCAGCGGGTCCAAAAGCGGCTGCCGTCTTTTCTGACCAATTCTTCTTCCTGGCAGTAGAAGCCCTGTTGCGCCAAACCGGCGTAGAATTTTTTCCCCGTCTCGAGGTACGTGGCCTCGTCGGGATACCACACTCGCGCCCTCAGTCCCCACATTTCGCCCGGCCCATAGCCGAACATCCGCTCCATCGTGCGGTTACAACTGTGGATGATCTCATCGCGGGTCAGGGCGACCCCGACCGTGGCCGCGTCGAAAACCGCCTGCTGCTCTTCTTTGCTGAGCCGCAGGGATTCAGTGGTCGCCGCCAGTTGAGCAGTGCGCTCGGCCACGCGGCGTTCCAATTCCTGACGGTATTCGATCAATTCCCGCTCGGCCTGCTTCTGGGCGGTGATGTCCGTCCAGACCACATGCAGCAAGTCTCTGTCACCCTGCCGGATCGCGGTCAGCAGCACCCGGGCGATGAAATGCGCGCCGTCGGCGCGGATATGCTCCCACTCGAACTCGTTTGAACCGTTCTCGAAGGCGACACGGATCACTTCATCCATCTTTTCCGCCGTGAGCCGGCCGTCGGGCTGGTATTCCGGCGAGATATCCACGGGTGAAAGTCCGACGAACTGGTCGAGGCGCTCCAGGCCCAGCAGGGTCAGCGCGGCGCGGTTGGCGGCGACGAAGCGGCCATGCTCGGTTAGGGTGATGGCCTGGCGGGTGTCCTCAAACAGTCGGCGGAAGCGCTCTTCACTGTCGCGCAGGTCCTTCACCATCGCCTTGCGCTCGGTGATGTCGCTCCAGATCGAGGCCAGATATTCCTGGCCGTGGAGGCGCAGCAGGCGGGTGCTGACGCGGACCTCGCGGACCTCGCCGTTCTTGCAGCGATGCCGGGTTTCGAAGACGGCGCTGCCTTCCCGGCGGATTTGCTCGAACGCCGCTGTGATCGTGGTCGGTTCCATGTCCGCTTCCAGATCCGGTACGCCCAGCCGGGCGAACTCCTCGCGGCTATAACCGAGGTTCCGGTGAGCGGTCTCATTGAATTCAAGGAAGCGCGCGGTTTCGAAGTCCACCAGACCGATGGAGTCATTGGCCTGGTCCACGATGGCGTGGAAGATGCTCTCGCGTTTTTGCGCCTCCTGATAAAGGCGACGGCGTTGCATTACGCTCGCCAGGCGCTCGGCTACGGTGTTGATGAGCCTGCGTTCCTCGGCGAGAAAGGGGCCTTCGTGTTCGGGCGGGCGCGGCTCCAGGTAGGCCACGGTAACGCGGCCCTGGCGCTCGCCGGCAACGCGGATGGCGGCGCTAAGAGTCGCCGCCGCGTTGGCGCTATCGGCCGTGGTGTAGATTTTGTCCTGCCACTCGATGCGGGCAACGGCGATCTCCGGGTACCGCCAGCCGTCCGGCAACAACCGCACGACGTCCTCCAAGAGCGTAGACAGGGGTTTGTGCAAGTCTTCGCTGGCGCGGAAGACGGCGTAGAGGCACTGCTGTTCCTTGACCCGCTCGCTCAGCGCCACCTGGGCGGCGCACAGTTCCGCGGTCTTGCGCCGGACCGCTGACCGCAGGCTGAGAATGCCAGCGGCGAGGACCAGCGCGACCAGCGCCAGGGTGGCCAGAATCCAGCCGAGCGCGCGGACGTAGGGACCGTAATCCGTCGCCGGGGGCGGCATCCACTTGGCCCGCAGCGCCGCGTCCTCTTCGGCGCTGATCGCCGCCGCGCCCCGTTCGACCAGGCGCAGCGTCTCCAGGTCGCCCTTGCGCACAGCGCGGTGGAACTGCCCCTCGTACAACTGGAAGGCTTTGCGAAACTTCTTCTGGGCGTTTTCCCGATAGAGGTAATAGTTGGCTGGATACTCATCGAGGCAGAACAGCTTGACCTCATCGGCCAGGGCAGCCTCGATCAGCGCGGTGTGGCTCGGGTACAAGCGCAAGCTTTCGACGCCGCCGCGCCGCAGGGTCTCGATACAGGCGTCGCCTGCCATAACCCCGACCTGGAAACCGTGCAGGTCCTTGACATCCTGAATGCCGCTGATCGAGACATGGACAAAGATGTCCGCCGGCACTTTGGCGTAGGGCGCGGTGAAGTCGTAGAGCGGCTCGCGCCCGGGGGTGCGGAAGATGTTATCGATGACATCGGCATCGCCGCGGCTGATGATCTGCTGCGCCTCGGCCCAGAGGGTGGCGTTGAGTTCAACCTTGACGCCCGTCTTCTGCGCCCATAGCGCCCACCAGTCAGCTACATAGCCGATGGCATGACCGGCAGGATCGCGGAACAGAAAGGGCGGGTAGTTGTCATCGCCGACTACACGCAGAACTTGGGGCGGCGCGGCCTGGGCCAGCGTCGCCGTCATGACGGCCAGCATCACTCCGAGCAGCGCGAACCGACGCAAGCCGCCAAGTAGTGAACTTGTAGTATTCATATCCGTTTTCTCGCCTGACCGTCGCCCGCCAGTGCGTATTTCAGTTATACCAATAATGCGTTGGAGTCTCTTTGGAAAAGCTAAGCGAGGTCGCCCCATGCGAGAGTCTATCCCAGTCCGATGGCATTTTCCTCCCGGCGTCGGTTTGACCAGCAAGGCTCATTTTGGCCTGAAAATTACAGCCGATACCGGGTGGATTAGGCGAACCTGCCGTTCCTCTCTTACGCTTAACGGCAAATGGGCCGGATCGTTATATAATTAAAAAATTATTTTTACAGCCCTAAAACTGCCTTCTAAAGGAGACACCTT
>CALMNY010000511.1 GCA_937872125.1 uncultured Candidatus Competibacteraceae bacterium
GGTTCGGGATGCTGGACGCGCTGCTGCCCCGCCCCAACGTCCCGCCCCTCGATGTCTGGCCATGGCCGCCACGCGTGCATCCGCTGCTGTTTGCCCACCGGATCGCCGGAGTCCCGCCCGGCCTCTACCTGTTGATTCGGGACGCAGAGGCGCGGGCGGCCTTGCCCGAGGCGCTGCACGGTGACTGGACCTGGTCGAGGGTCGAGCAGGCCCCGGCGCATCTGCCGCTTTACCAACTCGCCGCCGGCGATGCCCGCGACGCAGCGCAGACGATTGCCTGTCATCAGGATATCGCCGCCGATTCCTGCTTCGCGGTCGGTTTTCTGGCCCGGTTCGCCGATTCGCTTGAGGGCAAACCGTGGGCGTACCGCGAACTGTTCTGGGAAACCGGCCTGCTGGGACAGATTCTCTATCTGGAAGCGGAAGCCGCCGGCGTGCGCGCCACCGGCATCGGCTGCTTCTTCGATGACGCCGTGCATCGGCTGCTGGGACTCGACGGGCTGGCGTGGCAGTCGTTGTACCATTTCACCGTCGGCGGGCCGGTCGAGGATCGGCGCGTGCAAACCTGGCCGCCCTATGCCCATCGGCGCCGGGACCGGTCGGGGTAGCAACGAATAACGGCCATCATGGCACAACGGGAGAACTCAAGATGGGGCATGGGGTCGCCAAAGATTTATACACCCGCCTGGGTGAAAAAATGGATCATCTTTCGATGCGCGTACCGAACAACGCGGCGTTTTATGCAATTCTGAAAGAGATTTTTACTCAGGAAGAGGCCGAGCTGGTCGTCACCATGCCGTATGCCTTATCGTCTTTTGAGAAAGTCCGGCAGACCACCCGCATTGAAGAAACCCGGCTCCGCCAACTGCTGGATACCGTTTGCGATAAAGGCCTGGTGATTGATGTTAAAATCGGCGGGGAATATCACTATATGCCATCCCCCCTGGTGATCGGCCTTTTTGAATTCACCATGATGCGCACCGGCCCGGACGCCCGCAGCAAAAGATGGGCTGAATTGTTTAACCAATACCTTTCTGGAGATGATGCCTTCTACGCGGCCAACTTCAAAGAGGGTCAAAAAGTCTCGATCATGCGAACTCTGGTTCATCCAGAGTCGCTCGCCCCTGAAGTATTCGCGGAAATCCTGGATTATGAAAAGGCGGAAGCCCTCATCGAGCAGGCGCATCAATACTCCATCGGGATTTGTTCCTGCCGGCATGAGAAACACCATGCGGGCGAAAAAACCTGTCAAGTGCCGCTGGAGGGCTGCACGTCCTTCGACGGGGGCGCCCGCTATCTGATCCGTCACGGACTGGCGAGAACCTCCTGCAAATCCGAGATGCTGGAAAATCTGGCGCGATCCAGGGAGATGGGACTGGTCCTCAATGCGGACAACGTCAAGCGCCACGTGAATTTCATGTGCCACTGCTGTTCCGATTGCTGCAACTGCCTGCGGGGCATTCGCCAGTTCGGTTATGCCAACACCGTGGTGACTTCAAACTACCGGGCTGAAATTATGGATGAGGGATGCCCCGGCTGCGGAGCGTGCGAGAAAGCCTGCCCGATCAATGCCATCGAAATGATCCCGATTCAGAATCCAACGACGAAAAAGAAAAAGCGGTTTAAAGTGGATGCCAGTATTTGTATTGGCTGTGGGGTTTGCGCGCTCAAATGTAAAATCGAAGGCTCTCTGCGGATGGTGAAAAGACCGCAACAGGTCCTGTACCCGGAAACCACCATTCAGCGGGTCATCGCTCAAAGTCTGGAGCGCGGTACGCTGCCCTATCAAATCTTCAGCGATCCGCACAGTAAAACCCATGAATACATGCGCGCGGTGCTGGGCGCTTTCCTGAATTTACCGGTCGTCAGAAAAACCCTGATGAGCGCCGTTTTGGAGTCCCGCTTTTTTTCCAACCTGTGCGTCAAGATGGAGAGCCGGGGATTCTCCGGTTGACCCTGAGAATGCGGTCGGATCGGGGTTCTCAACCGACGGTCGAGTCGGGAATCCGGTCGAGAGCGCCGGCCTGAAGTTCGGCCAGCACCCGCCGGTCGGTGGGAAAGGCCAGCGGTTCGGGCGGGGCGGCCAGGGGAAAAAAGCCCACCCGGTCGAGATCATCGCCCGGCGCGAGTTCGCCCCCGACCACTTCGCCGGCCAACCAGATCCCGACGGTCAGCCGCTCGGGATCGTGGAAGTTGGAATGCACCGCCAGCACCGCGCCCACCGTAACGATCAGCCCGGTTTCTTCGCGACATTCGCGGGCGGCGGCGGCGCGGACCTCTTCGCCCCACTCGACGTAACCGCAGGGCAGGCACCAGGCGCCCCGGTAGGGTCCCCTGGCCCGGCGGCCGAACAGCAGCGTCTCGCCCCGGCGCACCACCACCGCCACGCCCACCGCTGGATGGCGGTACACCACCCGGCCGCAGGCGCGGCAGACCTGGCGGGGAGCGTCACGGATTGCCCGGACCTCCAACAATCCACCGCAGCCGGGACAAAAGCGGAAGGCGGTGGACGGGTCATCGGATGCGGTCATCGCTGATTCCTCTGGGGCTGGCCGGCATGGTCCGGTGAACGGCTACCCAAAAATTGATCCCGCATCGCGCGAACAGCGGGCCGAGGTCGTCGTAAT
>CALMNY010000512.1 GCA_937872125.1 uncultured Candidatus Competibacteraceae bacterium
TGGCTCAAGCTGTTCACGCCCGAGGAAGCCAAGCAGTACCTGGACGCGCAACTCAACAGCCTGAACGCGCCGAACGTCGCCCTGGATCTGCGCATACCCAGCCATTACGCCTACACCCAGGCGCTGGAGGTGCAGTTGACCCGGGCGCTGAACTTTGAAATTTCGCCCCAGGAAGCCCTCAACAACGTGGCCAAAGCCTGGAACGCCCTGACCGACCGCATCGGGCGCGACAAACAACGGGCCGCTTACCGGGCGTCGTTGGGCCTGGACCGCGAGGTGAAATGACATGGCCACTACTCCCGTTTCCCCCGCTGCAACCTCCGCTCCCGCCCGCGCGCCCGCTTTGGAAATGCGCGGCATCAGCAAGACGTTCCCCGGCGTCAAGGCGCTCGACAACGTGCAACTGCAAGCCTGGACCGGCGAGATTCATTCGCTGATGGGCGAAAACGGCGCGGGCAAAAGCACCCTGATGAAGATTCTATCGGGCGCCTACACCGCCGATCCGGGCGGCGAAATCCGCATCGACGGCCAGTTGACGCCCATCACCGGCCCGAAGGCGGCCCGCGCGGCGGGCATCGCCATCATCTATCAGGAACTCAGTCTCGCCCCCAACCTGACCGTGGCCGAGAACATCTACCTCGGCAATGAACCCAAGCAGTTCGGCGTGCTGGCGGACCGGGCGACCATGCGCCGGGAGACCGCGAAGGTGCTGGAACGGCTCGGCGCGGAGTTCGGCCCGGACACCGTGGTCAACACCCTGTCCATCGCCGAGCAGCAGCAGGTGGAAATCGCCCGCGCGCTGCACCAGCGCAGCCACATTTTGATCATGGACGAACCGACCACCGCGCTGTCCACCCGCGAAACCGACCGCTTGTTCGAGCTGATCAAGCGGCTGCGGGACGAAGACATCGCCATCATTTATATCAGCCACCGGATGGCGGAGATTTACGAGCTGTCCGACCGGGTGAGCGTGCTGCGGGACGGAACCTACGTCGGCACGCTGGAGCGCGCCGAACTGTCCGCCGAGCGGCTGGTGCAAATGATGGTCGGAAGGCCGCTCTCCAACCTGTTCGACAAGCACAGCTACGCCACCGACCGGGTGGTGCTGGAGGTCAAGGAGTTGACCGATGGCGGCCGGCGGGTGAAACCGTCCAATCTGACGCTCCACGCCGGCGAGGTGCTGGGGCTGGCGGGCCTGGTCGGCGCGGGCCGCAGCGAACTGGCGCGGCTGATTTTCGGCGCCGACCGGATTGCCAGTGGCGAGGTCTGGCTGGAAGGGAAACGCCTGACCCTCCGCAATCCGCTGGATGCGATCCATGCCGGCATCGCCTACCTGACCGAAGACCGCAAGGCGCAGGGCCTGTTTCTCGACATGAGCGTGCGCGAGAACATCACCATCAGCGTGCTGGGCCGCGACGCGCTGGCCGGCGGCCTGCTCAACCGCGCCGCCATGGCGCGGCTGACCGCCGGCTCGATTCAGGATTTGCGAGTCCGGGTGGCTGGCCCCTTCGTCACGGCGGGCGCGCTGTCCGGCGGCAACCAGCAAAAGCTGCTCATCGCCCGCTGGATCGCGATCAACCCGAAAGTGCTGATTCTCGACGAACCGACCAAGGGCGTTGACATCGGCGCCAAGGCCGAAATTTACCGAATCATCAGCGAACTGGCCGCCAAGGGCGTCGCGGTGCTGGTCATCTCCAGCGAACTGCCGGAAGTCATCGGCATCAGCGACCGCATTCTGGTGATGCGGGAAGGCGTCATCGTCGGCGAAGTCGGCGGTTCCAGCGGCGCGGCGGCGACTCAGGAAAACATCATGGCCCTGGCGACGGGCACGACCGAAATGGTGCAACCATGACCGAACAAGTCCTCACCCCAGCGAAAACCCCCGATAAGAAATTCTGGGCGAATCTGATTCAGACGGCGGGCATCCTGCCGGTGTTAATCGTAATCGCCGTCATCTTCTCGTTCATCGCGCCCAACTTCCTGACCGAGAACAACCTGCTGAACATCGTCCGGCAGGCGTCCATCAACATCGTGCTGGCGACCGGCATGACCGTGGTCATTCTCACCGGCGGCATCGACTTGTCGGTCGGCTCGGTGCTGGCGGTGTCGGCGGTGACCGCGATGGTGGTGTCGCTAATGCCCGAACTGGGCTGGGCAGCGGTGCCCATCGCGCTGCTGATCGGCCTGGTGTTGGGCGCGCTCAACGGCCTGCTGGTCGCTTACGCGGGCCTGCCGCCGTTCATCGTCACCCTGGGTTCGATGACCACCTTGCGCGGTCTGGCCTACCTGCTGGCCGGCGGCACCACCATCATCAACAGCAAGATCGACTTCGCCTGGATCGGCAACGCCTACCTGGGACCGCTGCCCTGGATCGTGGTGATCGCTTTCCTGGTCCTGCTGGCGACCTGGTTCCTGCTCCGGCATACCGTGCTCGGCATCTACATCTACGGCGTCGGCGGCAATCCGCAGGCGGCGCGGCTGACCGGCATCAAGGTCGGACAGGTCATGCTGTTCGTCTACGCCTTCAGCGGGCTGCTGGCCGGCCTGGGCGGCGTGATGACCACCAGCCGGCTGTACAGCGCCAACGGCGTGCTCGGCACCGGCTACGAGCTGGACGCCATCGCCGCCGTGATCCTGGGCGGCACCAGCTTCGTCGGCGGCATCGGCACCGTGATCGGCACCCTGTTCGGCGCGCTCATCATCGCCACCCTCAACAACGGCCTGACCCTGATGAACGTGTCGTTCTTCTGGCAACTGGTCATCAAGGGCCTGGTGATCATCATCGCGGTCGCGCTCGACAAGTATCGGCACAAGGGCGCTGGCGCCCGGACCTGATTCTCATAACCCCAAACCATCAAACCCCGCAGGAGAGAGCATCATGAACAAGACTCTGATTTCCGCAGCCGCATTGGCGCTGACCTGTTCCGGCGCGACCCTCGCCGCCGATCAACCCCTCAAGGCCGTGGGCGTGACCATGGGCAACATGGGCAACCCGTTCTTCGTCACCCTCGCCAAGGGAGCCGCGGAAAAAGCCAAGGAACTCGGCGGCGACAAGGTCAAGATCACCGTTGATTCCGCCGATGACGATCTCGGCAAACAGACCAACCAGATTGATAATTTCATCGCCGCCCAGGTGGACCTGATCCTGCTCAACCCCGTCCACCCCGAGGGCATCATGCCCGCCGTCATGCGCGCCAAGGAAGCCAACATTCCCGTGATCGCGGTGGACGCGGCCGCCGAGGGCGTCAATGCGATGATCACCAGCAACAACGTCCAGGCCGGCGAAAAAGCCTGTCAGTTCATCGTGGACCGGCTCAAGGGCAAGGGCGACGTGGTCATCATTGACGGTCCGCCGGTCACCGCCGTGACCGACCGGATCAAGGGCTGCAAGGCGGTCTTCGCGAAAAATCCCGGCATCAAGATCCTGTCCGACAACCAGAACGGCCGGGGCAGCCGCGAAGGGGGGTTGGAGACGATGACCAACCTGCTCACCGCCTTCCCCAAGATTGACGCGGTGTTTGCAATCAACGATCCGACCGGCACCGGCGCTGACTTGGCGGCGCGGCAGGCCAAGCGTACCGAATTCTTCATTACCGGCGTGGATGGCGCGCCGGTCGCGGTTGAGGCGTTGAAGGACAAGGACAGCCTGTTCCTGGCTACCGCCGCGCAGAATCCGCTACAGATGGCGAAGGAAGGCGTCGCGATCGGCTACCAGATCAAGCAGGGCAAAGCGCCGAAGGAAACCACCATTCTCATCCCGGTTGACTTGATCACCCGCGACAACGTCAAGGATTACAAAGGCTGGGTGACGAAGTAAGCGGATACCCTACCCGCCGAGCGCAAGCTATCCCCTCCTTGGCTAAGGAGGGGTGGCGCGCAGCGCCGGGGTGGTTCGACACTCTCCGGCGGTTCTCTGTGAAGAATCTTACAGCCTTGCCGTTTACTGAGGAGTCCCCACATGGCCGATGCCATCTGTCTGGGCGAACTGCTGATTGATTTTGTCCCTACCGTCACCGGCACCGGCCTGACCGACGCGCCGGCCTTCATCAAAGCGCCGGGCGGCGCACCCGGCAACGTGGCCGTTGGCCTGGCGCGGCTTGGAGTTTCCAGCGCCTTCATGGGCAAGGTCGGCGACGACGCCTTTGGTCACTTCCTGGCTAACATCCTGGCTGAAAGCGGCGTGGACGTCAGCCCGCTGCGCTTCTCGACCGAGGCCCGCACCGCGCTGGCGTTCGTCTCGCTGCGAGCGGACGGCGAACGGGAATTCATGTTCTACCGTCACCCCAGCGCCGACATGCTGTTCAACCCCCGGGAAGTGGATGTCGAGGCGCTCCACCGCGCCAAGCTCCTGCATTTCGGCTCGATCAGCCTGATCAGCGAGCCATCGCGCGGCGCCACCTGGTACGCGGTTGACACGGCGCGCGCCGCCGGCTGCCTGATTTCCTACGATCCCAATCTGCGGTTGCCGCTGTGGCCGGACGCAAACGCCGCGCGGGAGGGGATGCTGCTGGGCTTGAAGAAGGCCCACGTCGTCAAGCTCAGCGACGACGAAAGCGAGTTTCTGACCGGACTCAGCGATCTGGACGCCGCCCGCCAGGCGCTCTGGCACGACGACTTGAAGCTGATGGTGGTCACGCGCGGTCGGGCCGGCTGCGTTTATTTCACCCCGGAATTCTCCGGTGCGGTCGAAAGCTTCACGGTTGAGGCGGTTGATGCGACCGGCGCCGGCGATGGCTTCGTAGCGGGCTTGCTGCAAGGACTGCTCGCCGATCCGGCCACGCTTCAGGATGAAGCACGGTTGCGCGAACTGTGCCGCTTCGCCAATGCGGTCGGCGCGCTGGCCACCACCGCACGCGGCGCGATTCCGGCGTTGCCGGACCGCGAACGGGTGCGGGAGTTCCTGAATCACCCGTAACTTTGGAGCGTTCGGCGAATCGGATGCCCCCTTTTCACGCGGAGTAGGGCGTAGTTATTTCATCCTTCGCCTTTCAGGACTACTAACGCTTCACGCCGCACTCGTGAAAAGGGGCATGGACCGCCTCTCAACACCCACGATTCCGCTTGACAGCTTTAATGTAATCGTTTACAAAGCTAATCCTGTAAGTTCGCCCACCACTATCGGAGTTTTTATGAAAACGATTACTCGCTCCTGCATCCGTCTGGACGCGCGGGTCGCCACCAAGGAAGAAGCGATCCGTCTCGCGGGCCAACTGCTGGCAGACGCCGGCTACATCGAACCCGGCTACATCGAGAGCCTGCTCAAGCGCGAGCAGGTGGCGAACACCTTCCTCGGCAGCGGGGTCGCCATTCCGCACGGGATGATTGACGACCGCCATCTGATCCATCACACCGGCATCGCCATCCTGCAAGTACCCGCCGGGTTGACGTGGAATGAAGGTCAAACGGTCTATCTGGTCGTGGCGATTGCCGCCCAGTCGGACGAACACATCGGCCTGCTGCGCCGGCTGACCCGGCTGATGCAGCAGCCCGAGGCGCTCGAGGCGCTGGTTCACGCCCACAACCCGCTGGTGCTGATGGCGGCCCTGGGCGACGCTCCGGCCCCGACCGCCCCGCCGGAATCGGCAGCCGCGCCGCCGTGGCCCGCCGACGCCGAGGCGACCTGGACCGTGGATTATCCGAATGGGCTGCACGCCCGCCCGGCCACCCGCTGGGTCGAAACCGCCAAGCGTTTCCCTTGTGAATTGCGGGTTTACAAGGACGCCGAGTTCGCCGACGCCAAGGCGCTGACCGACCTGCTGGCGCTCGGCGTCACCTGTGGTTCGACCCTGCGGCTCGCCGCCCGTGGTCCCGACGCGCAACGCGCGCTGAATGCCCTGCACGATGCGGTGCGTGGGCTGTCCGCCGTGGAACAGGCCGACGCCGAGCGTGCGCGCAAAAATGCGCTGGCCGCCCGCAAGACCGCGCCCGAGTGGACGCCCAGTGGCGCGGCGCGCACGCTGTACGGCCTGGGCGCCAGCCCCGGCCTGGCGGTCGGCAAGCTGGTGCGCCATGTTTCCCAACGCTTCGAGATTACCGACCAGCCGGGCGACGTAGTCGCCGAGGGCGAGGCGCTGGAACAGGCGCTCATCGCGGTCCGCGCCGAGCGCGAGGAACTGGAAGGGCGCACCCGCCAGCGGCTCAGCGCCGCCGA
>CALMNY010000513.1 GCA_937872125.1 uncultured Candidatus Competibacteraceae bacterium
CCATCAGGGTATAGTTGGCCTTGACCGCCGGATCGTAGTAATAGCCCCACAGCCGGCCCTGAACCGCGCTGACGCCCCGGATTTGCCGCAGACGGTCGAGCCAGGCTGCCGGCGCCAGGTCGTGCCGCCCGGCCACCAGCCGTTGCACGATCACCTCCGGCGCGTCTTGCAGCAGCGTCGTGGCTTCCCGCCGCAAGCCCTGACTGAGCAGCAGCACGGAACTGAACAGGAACACCAGCAGGGTGTAGATCAGCAGCAGGCCGAGGTTGCGGGTCTTGCGGCGCAGCAGGGCTGCGAGGGTGTAGTCAATCAGATATTTCTGCCGTTCGAGGAAGGCGCGCATGGTCGGTAGGGAAACAGAAACAGGGAACATGGACGACGAAACGGTAGCACAATAGCAGGCGTCCAAACCCTCTGGCATTGATCATTCTCAGGATTTCCGCACCATGAAAAAACTTGTACTGTCCGTGCTTTTGTTGCTTGGCGCTTGCGCCGTGGCCCCGCCCGAGGGCGTGACCCCGCTCACCGGGTTCGATCTGAACCGCTATCTGGGTCACTGGTACGAAATCGCCCGGCTGGATCATTCCTTCGAGCGCGGCCTGAGCAACGTCAGCGCGACCTACAGCCTGCGCGAGGATGGCGGCATCAAGGTGCTCAATCGCGGCTACGACGACCGCGCCGGGGCTTGGAAAGACGCTGAAGGCCGCGCCTATTTTACCGGCGAACCGACCGTCGGCTCGCTGAAAGTGTCGTTCTTCGGGCCGTTCTACGGCGGTTATCACATCGTCGCCCTGGACCGGGCGAATTATTCCTGGGTGATGGTGAGCGGCCCCAGCCGGGAGTATCTGTGGATTCTGGCCCGGACCCGCCAGTTGCCACCGGCTGTGCTGGACGAATTGCTAAAGCAGGCGAAAGCGCTGGGCTTCGCCACCGACCGGCTGATCTGGGTCAGGCAGGATCGAGAGGATGCTTGAGTGTCTCGCTATTTTCTTGAGGCGGGATGTATCGCCCAGATTTTTGGGTATGGCCCGCCCAATTTTGAAAAAGCTGGAATCCGCCTTCAAATGGGCGGCGTTTCCTGACTCGCCAGCCAGGCCCCAAGATCATCCGGCGTCCGAAAATCCAGCAGCGCCTCGATCAACGCTTCGGCCTGCTCCAGGGACAGGCGACGAATCTGTTGCTCGTGTGTGGATATCAGCGGTGCGCCGAACCGTCGCCGCAACAGTCTCAGCGCCAGTTGCACGCTTTCTTCCTGACGGCCCTCTTGGCGGCCCTCTTGGCGGCCCTCCTGGCGGCCCTCTTGGCGGCCCTCAGTAAAAACTTCCTGGTAAAAACGGGTCTGCTTGAGATCGGTGTTAATGAGTCCCAACATGGTCTGAATCTCCTTGCGGCTGAGCTTCGGTAATTTGTAGACCAGAATCGTCTCGACGAAATCCGCCAGTTGTGCGGGCGACCAATCTATCCAGGACGCCGTGTGCGCCTGCTGCAACAACTGGGTGGCCTGCGTCAGGCTGTTCTCCGGCTCGCTGACGATCAGTTGAATCAACCCCACGCCGGCGCCCGTCACCGGCCGGTCCCGGAAATCCTCCAGGTACACGCGCCGGACTTCCGGTAAGCCCACCAGCGACCCGTAATGCCGGGCGTTCAGCCGCTCTTCGGCGCGGGTCGGATAGATCACCACTGCCCGCCACGGATGCGGCGGCTGGTTCCGGTACAGATACAACAACAGTTCAGCGAAGAACCGTCCGTAAAACTCCGGGTCTGGCCACGCCTGCACTTCCACCAACACCACTGGCGCGTCCGGCTGCTCCGGGGGCGGAATCAGCAAGCCGTCCAGCCGAAAGGCGGTCTGCTTGATCTCCTCGGCGCGGAATTGATACGCCCCAACAGCGGGCGCTTCCAGCCCGGCCAACTCGAACACCAGCGCCGGCGCGCGCTGGAATAAGCGGTAAAACAGGCTATCGGTTTTCATCGCACTCTTATCGCGCCCAATCCACCGGCCTCTCAATCCTTCAGCGTTCCCAGGAATTCGATGATCCGGGCGCGTTCCCTGGCGTCCGTCACGCTGACCGCCTTGCTGGTGCCCGGCAGAAATTGGCCGGGGTTGGCCAGATACTCATCCAGGTCCTTCACGGTCCAGGTTCCGCCCGCCGTGGCGAGCGCCTGGGAATAACCGTAGCCTTTCGCGCCCGCCTTGGGGGCGCCGA
>CALMNY010000514.1 GCA_937872125.1 uncultured Candidatus Competibacteraceae bacterium
ACGCCCTGGCTCCACGCTGCTACCCCTCACCATCACAGGAAAATTTACAGGAGGATATATCGGGGCAGCGGCATGGTCAGGCTCCGGGTCGGGGAAACCCCTGCAGGAAAACCCATGCCCTACTTAAAGTCAACTCAGGTCGGTTGAAACACTACTCACCTTGACATCTGACGGCATTCCGCCAAAATAACCCTGATATCTCCTTTTTAGAAGCAAAAATGGCGACGACGAGCAGATTTTTCCGGGATCCCCCCGGCAGCTTCTTTCTGTTCGGCCCACGCGGCACTGGGAAATCAACCTGGTTGAACGCGAACTACCCGAATGCCGTCCGGGTGGACTTGCTCGACCCGGAGAGCCAACGCTTGTACCAAGCCCGCCCCGAACGGCTGCGCGAACTGGTGGCCGGCCATCCCGCTGCGCGCGACATCGTGATTGATGAAATCCAGAAAGCGCCGGCCCTGCTCGATGTCGTCCAGCAACTGGTGGAAACTGACCGCCAGCGCCGTTTCATCCTCACCGGTTCCAGCGCCCGCAAGTTGCGGCGGGGCGCTGCCAACCTGCTGGCCGGGCGGCTGGTGCAGGCCGAAATGCACCCCTTCATGGCCGCCGAACTGGGCGCTGCCTTCAGTCTGCCACGGGCACTGAACATTGGCCTGGTGCCGCTGGTCTGGACTGCTCCCGATCCGGCAGCGACCCTGCGCGCCTACGCCGGGCTGTATTTGCGCGAAGAAGTCCAGGCCGAGGCGCTGGTGCGCAATATCGGTGCCTTTGCCCGCTTTCTGGAAGCGATCAGCTTCTCGCATGGCAGTCTGCTCAACCTGGCCGAAGTCGCCCGCGAATGTCAGGTCGGGCGGAAAACGGTGGAAGGCTATCTCGGCATCCTGGAAGACCTGCTGCTGTCGTTCCGCATCCCGGTCTTTACCCGGCGGGCCAAGCGCCAGCTCGTCGCCCATGACAAGTTTTATTATTTCGATGCCGGAGTTTACCGCTCGCTGCGCCCGGCGGGTCCGCTGGACCGTCCCGAGGCCATTGAAGGTCTGGCGCTGGAAGGGCTGATCGCCCAACATTTGCGTGCCTGGATCGCCTACCGCGCCGCCGGCGAACAGCTTTTCTATTGGCGCACCAAATCGGGTAGCGAAGTTGATTTCATCGTTTACGGGCCTGACACCTTTGCCGCCTGGGAAGTCAAGCGCGCCGCCCGGGTTCACGAGGGCGACCTGCGCGCGCTGAAAGCCTTTCGCGCGGATTATCCGGAGGCGACGTTGGCGTTGTTATATCTGGGCGCGGACCGACTCGCAATGGATGGAATCGCTGTCATCCCCTGCGAAGCGTTTCTCCAGCAGTTGGGCGTGGAAGGTTTGGCAAAACCGTAATCCCTCCTGTAAATCTTCCTGTGATCGCGAGGGTTCGTGGCATGAACCAGACTGTAATCCACCCGTCAAGCTATTGATTTTACTGATAGACGCACTATGCGCTCACCCGACCTGCGGCTCGGGTCACAGGAAAATTTACAGTAGGAATGAATTTGCGGGTCATATCACTTCCTTTGCCCGATCCAGGGCGAGTTCGACCTCACAGCGGGGTGTCCTCTGGGTTTTTTGGCAAATTCAATCGCTTGCTATACCGGGTGGTGGCATCAATCACGCTGTGCAGCGTTCAACACCGAGGGATCAATGGGCACGGCCCGGAAACCAGCGGCGGCGCTGGTCAACAACGGATACCACCGGTCAGGACACAGATGGACGGTTCCGCCAACCCGCAGATAACGCTGGCCATCGGTCGGGGCGGTGTCGCCGAAGTGAATTTCCTGCCCGTTCAGCCACAGCCGCAAGCGCGGCGGATCGAGTCGCAGCCGGGGCAAATCCAGGTCAGCGACGGCATAGCTCGGCGCGCAGCGCGCCTCGGCGAGTTGTGGAATCGGGCGAATCAACACCGGATTGGCCGGTCCCGGCTCCGGCGCGATCATCCACCATTGCCCCTCGCGCCGCTCGAACACCAGCCGTTCCTGCCCCGGCCGTTCGACCACAATACGCGCAATATGCGCGGCGGCCAGTTCCAGCAGTGGTGGAATTGTCACTGACTGTTCCCGACCGGGTTCAATCACCGCCAGCGCCGCCAGTCCGCCGACCAGTCCCAGCAGGCTCACATTCAGCCAGCGCCAGCGCACGAGGGTGTTCACGCCACGCCTAACGCCGCCGTCGTCGAAACCAGATCAGCCAGCCACTGGCCATTAGGATTACCGGCAAGCCGATCAGGAAAACCGCCGCGATCAGCGCCAGGGCGCCCGCCGACAGCGTGAGATTGGGGTCGGGCGCAATGCGGGGCGGAATGAGGATCGGGACCTCATCCACGGTCAGCCAGTTGAACATATTCAAGCCCAATTCCAGATTGGCGCCGTTGCCCAGATAGGTATTCGAGAGAAAATCACCATCGCCGATGACCACGATCCGCTGCTGAGACAGAGCGGCATCCGGCCGGGGCCGAACCAGCGCCACCCCCACGGTCAGAGGCCCAGACCGTTCGGCGCTGTCGGGGTCAAACTGCATTGGACCCTCAAGCGGACCGGTCTCTGTCCAACTCCGGGGCTGGCTTTCCAGCAACACCGCCGCCGTCCAGCCGACGCCAGGCTGGACGGTGAACGCCGCCGCCTGGGGCAACAACGCGGGAGCACGCAGTTTTTCGGTAATGGGGTGCGGACCATAATCAGCGATGGGAATAAAGGCCGGGTTCTGAATGCCCAAACCGGGCGCGTCCGCATCCACCACTACGCCAGGCAGAAAGGCAATGCCCAATACCGCCGCCAGCGGTTGCAGGACAGCCGGCTCATCCGGATCGCGCAGCCACAGCAGATGACCGCCCTGCCGCACGTATTCCAGGATTGCCTCGACCGCGCCCGGCGCCAGCGGCGTCCGTGGTCCAGCGATTACCAGGGCAGCAGCGTCCGTGGGAATGCGCGCCTCCGCCACCAGATTGAGCGGGCGTGGCCGAATGCCGATTTTCTCCAACTCCTGGCCGAAGGTTCCGAGATCATGGTTGGCGATCCCCAGCGGTTTACGTTCGCCGTGACCGTCAAGAAACAGCACCGCCCGCTCCCCTGGCCGGCTCAGGCGTTGCAAAACCCGGGTCAGCGCCTGCTCATTCAGTTGCTGGAGTTTTTCGCTGCGCCCGCCATAGCCCACATACAACAGGCCATCACCGCTAATCCCCAGTTCGCGCGCCCGGTCTGGCAACAGATCGGGATTAACGAAGTGGAGCGTCAGGTCGGGTTTGTAACGTTGATAACGGCCAATCACCCGCGCGATGGCGTCGCGCAAGGCGGGTTGCTCGCGGACGTAGGCGGTTATCTGGATTGGCGCGTCCATGCGGGCCAAAAGCGCCTGGCTGGCCGCCGACAGGGTATTGCGCCCGTTCGCAGTCCAGTCCGCCTGAAGCGGATAGCGGGTGCTCAGCCAGGCGAGCAGACCCATCGCCAGTGCGAACAGCAGCGTAAAAAGCTGGTTTTGCAGCCACAGCCGCCGCCGCAGGGAAGGATCGAGCCGCACGGATCAACCCCGCAGCCGAAGATTGTCAAGCCGGCGGATGGTCAGTCCCAGAAACGCCGCGCTGAACAGCAGGTAATAGGCCACATCCTCGCTCCGCACCAAACCGAGCAGCAGGGCGTCGTGATGGCGCGGTAGCGACAAATAGCCAAAAAACTGACTGGCTATTCCCTGACCCGCGCCTACCGCATCCACAATCCAGAACGCCAGCAGTAGCCCAAAAGTTGCGGTAGCCGCAATCAGCGGTTGCGCCGTGAGCGACGACAGATACAGACCCGCCGCCGCGAAACTGGCGGCGAGCAGGCTCAGCCCCAACAACCCGGCCAGCAGCTTGCCGCCATCGAGCGCCGCGCCAGTCATCAGCGCCAGCGGCATCAGCGCCGTCAGCGCGACCACGCCCAGCAGAAAGATCAGAACGCCCAGATACTTGCCCAGCACGATCTGGGTCGCGCTCACCGGCGCCGACAACAGCAGGTCGAGCGTACCAGTGCGCCGCTCCTCGCTGAGCAGCCGCATGGTCAGCAACGGCGTCAGTAACAACAAGGCCCAGGCAGCGACGCGAAACAGGGGCGCAACGACCAGATCGGTTACGCCGGGCGCGTGTTCCAGACCGGCTAATCGCCCCTGCAGATTCTGGAAGTCATTGATTAAAATTATAAAAATCCAGGCGAGCAACGCCTGAGTCACTGCCAGCAGCGTCCAGGCCAGCGGCGACAGAAACAGGCCGCGCCATTCACGGGCCGCAATCACCCCAATCATGCGACAGTCTCCTGTTCCAGCGTCAGCTCGACAAAGATCTGCTCCAGGCTCGCCTGTTCCGGCGTCAGTTCCCACAACTCCCAGCCCCCGGCGCGGGCCTGATCGAGCACTATTGGGGCGAGCGCAACGTCGGCGACATGATGGAGCCGGAACTGCCCGCCGCCCAGTTCTTCGACCCGGGTAATGGTTGGCAATCGCGCCAGATCCGCTACGGGTGGCGGCGCGTTGAGTCTAATCCGCACGCAGGTGGATTGTCGGCGCTGCTGTAATTCAGCCAGCGCGCCCGCAAACACCAACCGACCGGCTCGCATGATCTGGACATGGCTACAGGTCGCCTGGACTTCCGGCAACAGATGCGTGGACAAAATCACGCCGCGCTCCTGTCCCAGCGCCCGGATCAGGGCGCGAATTTCCCGCGCCTGGACCGGGTCCAGCCCCACGGTTGGCTCGTCCAGAATCAGCACCGGTGGATCGTGCAGCAGGGCCTGGGCGATGCCGACCCGCTGCCGGTAGCCTTTGGACAGATTGCCGGTCAATCGCCGACCAACGTTCGTCAGGCCGCACCGCTCTTTAACCCGCGCCATGGCCTGCCGACTGGCCGCGCGGTCGAGGCCATGGAGGCGGGCGCTGTAGTGCAATTGTTCGTCCACCGTCAATTCCCGATAGAGCGGCGGCTGCTCGGGCAGATAGCCTACGGCCTGCTTGGCGCGACGTGGCTGGTCCAACAGATCGGCCCCATTGACCACGATGCGCCCGGCATCCGGCGCCAGCACGCCGGCCAGCATCCGCATGGTCGTAGACTTGCCTGCGCCGTTGAGGCCCAGAAAACCCAGAACCTGGCCGCGCTCCAAGGTGAAGTTAACGGTGTCCACCGCCTGGGTTTCACCGTAACGGCGGCTTAATCGCTCTACCGCTACCAGGATTTCTCCAATCATGACATTTTCGGCAAGCATTGGCATGAAGCGGACAGTATGATGAAAATTATCATCATCATTCGCATTGGACCACCGGTCTCGCTGGAGCCGCCATGGAAAAACCCTTAGATCCTTCCGATCCCTCCGCATTATCCGAACCGGATCACGCCGAGGGGCTGACTATTGACCAAAACGAAGAGCCGCTGATCCACTGGTTGCACGTCATTATCCGCTTTTGCGTGCGGATACTGGCCGTGCTGATGACGCTGGTGATCATGTGGAGCGTCGCCGACGTGGCCTGGGTGCTTTACGAACGCGCGACGGCATCACCCCTGGGGCTACTGAACGTCAATGATATTCTGGCTTCGTTCGGTGCGTTCATGGTTACCCTGATCGCCATCGAAATCTTCCTGAATATCGTATTGTATCTGCGTGACGACGTGCTGCACGTCAAATTGGTGCTGGCCACGGCGCTGATGGCCATCGCCCGGAAAGTCATCGTACTGGACTATAAGACCCTGGAACCGGAATACATCTGGGCAACGGCGGCCGTGGTCTTCGCGCTCAGCATTGGCTACTGGCTGGTGGTAAAGAAAACCAACTGAATTCAGAGGCCTTGCAAACTAAAAACCCGCTATCAGGCGGGCTTTTTATTGGGGTTGTTGGCGGCGCCAACCAGCGCGGGCTTTCACTTGATCTTGGCTTCTTTATAAGGAACATGCTTGCGGACCACTGGATCAAATTTCTTCATCTCCAGCTTTTCCGGCGTGGTGCGCTTGTTCTTGGTCGTGGTGTAGAAATGCCCCGTACCCGCTGTGGAAACCAGCTTGATTTTGTCACGCATGGCCGTCGCTCCTTAAAATTTTTCGCCTCGGGCGCGCAATTCGGCGAGAACGGCGTCGATCCCCTTTTTGTCGATGATGCGCATACCATGGCAGGATACACGCAGGCTCACGAATCGCTGCTCGCTTTCGACCCAGAACCGATGAACGTGC
>CALMNY010000515.1 GCA_937872125.1 uncultured Candidatus Competibacteraceae bacterium
ACATCGCGGAAATATTCAGCAATCGTCAGCGCCGCATGGCCAACCCGGAACCGCGCCCCCGGCGGCTCGTCCATCTGGCCAAACACCAGCACGGCCTGATCGAGCACGCCGGCGTCGCGCATTTCCCGGTATAGCTCTTCGGCCTCGCGGCAGCGCTCGCCAATGCCGCAGAACAGACTGACGCCCTGATAATGCCCAACCATGTTGTGAATCAGTTCGGTGATGATAACGGTCTTGCCCACGCCCGCGCCGCCGAACAGGCCGGCCTTGCCCCCGCGCTCCAGCGGGCAGAGCAGATCAATCACCTTGACGCCGGTCTCGAACCGTTCGCGCCCGATTTGTTGTTGGGGCAACGGCGGCGGCGGTTGATGAATCGCCCGATATTCGACCTCGGCCAGGGGCGGCCCGTCGTCAATCGTCGCGCCGAAGACGTTGACCATCCGCCCCAGCAGCGCCGGCCCGACCGGTGCGGTCAGCGGCGTTCCGCTGTCCCAGACCGGTTCGCCGCGCCCCAGCCCCTGGGTGGCGGTCAGGGCGACGCCGCGCACCGTGTCGGGGCTGAGATGCTCACTGACTTCCAGCACGATGTCCGAGCGCCGGCCAGCCAGCAGGCGTTGCCGCAACGGCGGCAGGCGGCTGGGAAACCGCACGTCCACCACGCTGCCGCGCACAGTGGTGACCGTACCGACGCCATCAGGGTCAGTGATCGGAATGGGGACCAGATTTGGCACGCTGGAAACTCCAGCCCATCTTCAGCACGGGCTTTGCCGGTAGTGGCGCTGAGTCGGCTTTCCCACCCAGCGCACGATTCGCGTTTCCGGTTCCGGTTGCAGGGTGGCGTGCTGGATGCCGAAACGTTCGACCAGCAACGCATGGCAGGCGTCAAGCACCGTTTCCCACTGGCGCAGATCGCGCACCACCAGATGGGCGGAAAGCATGACCCGGTCCGACGCCACACTCCAGATGTGCAGATCATGGATCGAGGCCACGCCGGGCACAGCCGCCAGCGCGCGCCCGACCTCTTCCGGCGCGAGGGCGAACGGTGCGCCTTCCATCAGCCCGTGCAGGCTCTCGCGCAACAGGCGCAGGCTGGAAACCAGAACGAGCGCGCCGATGCCCAGCGACAGCAGCGGATCAATGGGCGTCCAGCCGGTGAAGGCGATCACGACGCCGGACAGCAACGCAGCGACCGAACCCAGCAAGTCGCCGAGCACGTGCAGCAGCGCCGCGTGAACGTTGAGGTTCTTTTCCCCCCGACTGAGCAGCCACGCCACCAGGATGTTGATCGCCAGTCCGGCGGCGGCGGCCAGCGACACCGCAGCGCCGCTGACCGGCTGCGGGCTTTGCAGGCGTTGAACGGCGGACACCGCGATCCAGGCCACCAGGACCAGCAAGCCCAGACTGTTGACCAGCGCCGCCAGAAACTCAGCCCGCCCAAACCCGTAGCTGTGCCGCGCCGAGGCCGGGCGACGGGCCAGCCAGGCCGCGACCGCCGCCAGCGCCAGGGCGGCGGCGTCGTTGACCATGTGCCCGGCGTCAGCGACCAGCGCCAGCGATCCTGCCCACCAGCCGACGCCCGCTTCCACCCCGGCGTAGCCCAGGGTAAGCCCGGTCGCCAGCCACAGGAGACGGCCGGTGGTTTCGGAATGGTGATGATGCGCGTGTTCGTGGGGCGAGCGCATAGCGGTTTCGGCGCAGACGCTTAGCGCGCCGGTTCCATCGCAGTAATGACGTAAGCGCCCTGGCCGCCTTCCTTCATGTCGAATTTCACCTGGTCGCCGGCTTTGACCTTGCTTGCCATGGCTTTGTCCGCCAACTGGAAATCCATGACCATGCGCGGCCACTTCAGCGCCGGGATCGGATCGTGATCAATCACCACCTTGCCCTTGGCGGCGTCCACGCTCTTGACTGTGCCGGTCGCCGCAATGGAGGTGCTGGCAGACGTGGGCGAAGCACCGTGATCGTGGGATTCCGCCGCCAGGGCGATGCCACCGACGCCCAGCAGCGCGGCCAGGATAAAGGGAGTTAATTTTAACTTTTTCATGCTTCCTCCAGGGTTGCTTGGGTTAAGTTCAGGATTCGACCGCGACCGCCGCCGCGTTACGCCGCCGGTTTTCCCGGCGGATCGCCATGCCCTGCCAGATCAGATACACCGCTGGAATCACCACCAGGGTCAACAGGGTGGCGCTGACAATGCCGCCGACCATCGGCGCGGCGATCCGTTGCATGACTTCCGATCCGGCGCCGATGCCATACATGATCGGCAGCAGGCCGACGATGATGGTGGCGACGGTCATCATCTTGGGCCGCAGCCGCAGCAGCGCGCCTTCGACCACCGCCTCGCGCAGTTCGGCCAGCGTCACCGCGCGACCTTCCGCCCGCGCGGTTTCCCGCCGTTTGGCCAGCGCCTGATCGAGATAGACCAGCATCACCACGCCGGTTTCCGCCGCCACCCCGGCGAGGGCGATAAAACCGACCCCGACCGCGACCGACAGGTTGTAGTCCAGCCAGTACAGCAGCCAGACCCCGCCCAGCAGGGCGAAGGGCAGGGTGCCCATGATCAGCACCGCCTCGCCCAGCCGGCCAAAACTGAGATAGAGCAACAGGAAAATGATTCCCAGGGTCACCGGCGTCACGATCTGCAACCGGGCCAGCGCCCGTTCCAGATATTCGTACTGGCCCGACCAGCGCAGCGAATAGCCGGCGGGCAACGCGACCTGCTCCGCCACCGCCCGTTGCGCCTCAGCGACGAAGGAGCCGATGTCGCGGCCCTGAATGTCCACGTAGGTGATGCCGGTCAGCCGGGCGTTCTCGCTCTGCAACATCGCCGGGCCGTCGGTGATTTTCACTTCGGCGACCTGGCTCAACGGCACGGCGGCCCCGGTCGGGGTGACGATGGGCAATGCTCGCAGCCGTTCCAGCGAGTCGCGGACTTCCTGGGGATAGCGCAGATTGACCGGATAGCGTTCCAGACCCTCGACGGTCTCGGTGACGTTCATCCCGCCGACGGCGGTGTTGATCACCTCCTGCACGTCGCTGACGTTCAGTCCCAGCCGGGCGGCGGCCAGTCGGTTCACGGCTACGTCCACGTAGCGACCACCCGCCACCCGTTCGGAATAGACCGATGCTGCGCCGGGAATCGCACGGATGACGTGTTCCAGCCGTTCGCCGACCTGTTGAATCACCGCCGGGTCGCTGCCGGCCACCTTGACCCCCAGCGGCGTTTTGATGCCGGTGGCCAGCATGTTGATCCGGTTCTTGATCGGCATCACCCAGGCGTTGCTCAGGCCGGGCAGCTTGACGATGCGATCCAGTTCGGCGATCAAATCCGCCGTCGTCAGGCCGGGGCGCCACTGCTCGCGCGGTTTCAACTGAATTGCCGTCTCGATCATGCTCAATGGCGCCGGATCGGTGGCGGTTTCCGCCCGCCCGACCTTGCCGAACACCCGTTGCACCTCCGGCACCGCCCGGATCAGCTTGTCGGTTTGTTGTAAAACTTCCACCGCCTTGCCGATGGCGATGGCGGGAAAGGTCGTCGGCATGTACAGCAGATCCCCCTCGTCCAGATCGGGCATGAATTCGACGCCCAGCCGCTGCAGCGGCCACCAGGCGGTCAGGGTCAACAATCCGGCCAGCAGCACCACCGGCCAGGGATGGCGCAGCACCAGATTGACGAAGGGCCGATAACCGGCCATCAGCAGCCGGTTGAGCGGATTGCGGTGTTCCGGCAGGATGCGCCCGCGCACCAGCCAGCCCATCAACACCGGCACGAGGGTGATCGCCAGACCCGCCGCCGCCGCCATGGCATAGGTCTTGGTGTAGGCCAGCGGCGCGAACAACCGCCCTTCCTGCGCCTCCAGCGCGAACACAGGCAGGAAGCTGAAGGTGATCACCAGTAGCGAGAAAAACAGCGGCGGCCCGACCTCGATAGCGGCCTGCTGGACGATGCGCCAGCGTTCGGCAGCATCGCGGGGCGTGTGCTTCTCCAGATGCTTGTGCAGGTTCTCCACCATGACGATGGCCGCATCTACCATGGTACCGATGGCGATGGCGATGCCGCCCAGCGACAGGATATTGGCGTTGATGCCCTGCCAGCGCATGACGGCGAAGGCGGCCAGGATACCGACCGGCAGGCTGATCAGGATCACCAGCGAGGAACGCAGATGAAACAGGAACAGCGCGCAGACGATGACCACCACCACAAATTCCTCGACCAGCTTTTCGCCGAGGTTCCGGACCGCCCGCAGGATCAGGTCGGAACGGTCGTAGGTGGCGACGATCTCCACACCGTCCGGCAAGCCGCGCCGCAACTGTTCCAGCTTGGCCTTGACCGCTTCGATGGTGGTCAGCGCGTTTTCGCCGGACCGCATCACGATGATGCCGCCCACCACTTCGCCTTCGCCGTCCAGTTCCGCCGCGCCGAGTCGCAACTGGGGTCCGATGCGCAC
>CALMNY010000516.1 GCA_937872125.1 uncultured Candidatus Competibacteraceae bacterium
GGGCACGGCGGATGCCGGCCAGTGGGCCATGATGGTGGTGCTGCTGATCAGTTCGCTGTTGAACGTGGTTTACCTGCTGCCGATAGCCGCGCGGGGGTTTTTCGTGCCGGAGAGCTCGAACCACCCCGGCGCTTCGCACCACCCCTCCTTGTCCAAGGAGGGGAACATGCGGGAACCGAACTTGGAGGGGAATGATGACCCTGCTTGGACCGGCATCCGCGAAGCGCCGCTGGCCTGCGTCGTGCCGTTGTGCCTGACCGCGCTGGGCTGCGTGCTGCTGTTCTTTTTCGCCGATGGTTTATATGCGCTGCTGGCGCCCATCACCGCCCGTTGAGGAACCGCCGATGACCGATTCGACTCCCCCCGCCGACCGTTCCGAGCGCAAGTACTGGCTCGATGACCGGCGCAACGTGGACAAGATCTTTTACGGACTGGTGTTGATCTGCGCAGGATTGTTCCTGGCCGATTTTCTCTACCACAAGCACGTCAATTTCGCGTTCGAGAACTGGCTGGGCTTTTTCGCCTGGTACGGCTTTATTTGTTGCGTGGCGCTGGTGCTGCTGGCCAAGCAGATGCGGAAGTTGGTGAAACGGGACGAGGATTACTACGGTGATTGACGGTCTCAACCCGGCGCTGATTCTGGTTTGCGGTTCGCTGCTGGCGCTGCTGACGCCGCAAGGTCTCGTCCGGAACGGCTTCCTGCTGGCGCTGCCGGTGCTGAGCCTGGTCCAGCTTTGGGGTTTGCCCTATGGCCAGTACGCTCAAGTCGAACTTTTCAGCCTGACCCTGACCACGCTGCGGCTCGACGGGCTGAGCTTCGCCTTCGCCCTCGTTTTCCACATCGCCGCGCTGCTGGCGGTCGTTTATGCCTGGAACCTGCGCGATCCGGTGCAGCAGGTGGCGGGACTGCTGTATCCGGGCGCGGCGCT
The DNA here is from genome assembly GCA_937872125.1 of uncultured Candidatus Competibacteraceae bacterium. Taxonomy (GTDB): domain Bacteria; phylum Pseudomonadota; class Gammaproteobacteria; order Competibacterales; family Competibacteraceae; genus Contendibacter. The sequence continues at coordinate 930 of CALMNY010000516.1, forward strand.
GGGCGCGGTGCTGGCGGGCGATCTGATGACGCTGTTCATCTGCTGGGAACTGGCCGCCATATCCTCGGTATTTCTGATCTGGGCGCAGCGCACCCCACGGGCGTATCGGGCCGGCCTGCGTTATCTGGTGATCCAGGTCGGTTCCGGCGTGCTGCTGCTGGCCGGCATTATCGTTCACATCCGGGCCACCGGCTCGGTGGCGTTCGAGCATCTGGGGCTGGGCAGTCCCGGCGCGACACTGATGCTGGTCGCGTTCGGCATCAAGGCCGCTTTTCCCCTGCTGCACAACTGGTTGCAGGACGCCTACCCCGAAGCCACCGTGACCGGCACCGTGGTGTTGTCCGCCTTCACCACCAAGATGGCGATTTACGCCCTGGCCCGGGGTTTCGCCGGTACCGAGATGCTGATTACCATCGGCACCGTCATGGCGATGTTCCCGATTTTCTTCGCAGTGATCGAAAACGACCTGCGGCGGGTGCTGGCCTACAGCATGAACAACCAGCTCGGTTTCATGGTGGTCGGCATCGGCATCGGCACGCCGCTGGCGCTCGACGGCGCGGTGGCGCACGCCTTCGCCGACATTCTGTTCAAGGCGTTGCTGTTCATGAGCATGGGCGCGGTGCTGCTGCGCGCCGGCACGGTCAACGGTTCCCAGTTGGGTGGGTTATACAAGTCCATGCCGCTGACCACGGTGTTCTGCATCGTGGGCGCCGCCTCGATTTCGGCCTTTCCGCTGTTCAGCGCTTTTGTCACCAAGTCGCTGATTCTGGAAGCGGCGGCTCAGGAAGGGCATTGGATTCCATTTCTGTTCCTGCTGTTCGCCTCCGCCGGCGTGTTCCATCATGCCGGCATCAAGATTCCCTATTTCGCCTTCTTCGCCCACGACAGCGGCATCCGCTGTCAGGAAGCGCCGACCCACATGCTGATCGCAATGGGGCTGGCGGCGGCGCTGTGCATCGGGATCGGCGTGTTCCCGGATGCGCTTTACGCCATCCTGCCGTATCCGGTCGCCTTCGATCCCTACACCACTACCCACGTCATTACCCAGTTGCAACTGCTGACCTGGTCGGCGCTGGCCTTTTCGGTGCTGGTGCGAACCGGCCTCTACCCACCGGAACTGCGCTCGGTGAACCTGGATTTCGACTGGACCTATCGCAAGCTGCTGCCTGCCGCCGCAACCCGCGTCTGGACCGTGGCGCTGTCGGGGTGGGAGGCGTTCAATCTTGCCATGGAGCGGCGCGTGGAAGCCTTGATCGCGGGCTTGTCCCGCCACCACGGCCCGCATGGCCTGCTGGCCATGACGTGGCCCTCCGGCAGCATGGTGCTGTGGGCCGTGCTGCTGTTGGGCGTGTGCCTGGTGTTCTATTACCTGTAATGCGAACGATGGGCGCGTTTGCGTCCATGGAGCGCCCATGCTGCGTAAACCCGTCCTTTCTTTCCAGGTAGGAAACGGATTTTTGTGCTATGATTTGTACATTGTTTGTGGAGAGAAACGATGGACGCACTCACCTACAGTCACACTCGGCAGCATTTCGCGCAGGTGATGGATCGGGTCAATGAAGACCATGCGCCCGTGGTCGTCACCCGGCAGCGCGGCAAACCGGTCGTCATCCTGTCGTTGGACGACTATCACGCTCTGGAAGAAACCGCTTACCTGCTGCGTCATCCCAAGGGTGCGGAACGGTTGCTGGCTGCGGTGGAGCGGCTCCGCGCCGGCGAGGGTACGGTGCGGGGCCTGATTGATGCAGATCAAGTTTGATGAAACTGCCTGGGAAGACTATTTATATTGGCAACAAACGGATCGGGTCGTGCTCAAGCGGATCAACCGATTGATTCAGGAAATTCAACGCGATCCCTTCGCCGGCATCGGCAAGCCAGAACCTCTGAAACACGCCTTGTCCGGGTTCTGGTCCCGGCGCATTGACGAGCGGCATCGCCTGGTTTATGCCGTGAGCGGTGATACTTTACTGATCGCTCAGTGCCGCGATCATTATTGACGAAGCCGCCTGTGTTGGTTGTCCCTGGGGCAGCTACGCGAACCGCCCTCCCCCAACCTCCCGCGCCCGGCCCAGCGCGACCAGGGTTTCCAGCAGAGCAGCAACCGGTTTGGGTTTGGCGCCCCGGAAGCGGGCGGCGAGCGCGGCGGCGGTCAGCGGTTCGCCGGCTTCGGCCAGCGCCTCGGTCACGGCGCGGGCCTGTTCAGCCAGGGTTTTCGGCCAGGGACGCGGGGCCAGCGGGGCGCGAACTTCAGCGGCGCGGGTAGCGTTCAACTCGGTTTGCATCGCCGGAGCCTGCTCGCCGGGGGCCTGAAACCCCGGGCGCAGCCAGCGAATGAGTCCCTGCCGTTCCTCGGCGGCGCGTTCGGCGTTCAGGGCTACCAGCCGTTCCAGTAGAACCGCGTCGGCATCATCCGCCGCGTTTAAATCCGACCAGCCGTAGGCGTCCAACACCGCCCGATCTATCTCGTCGTGCAGTTCCCGCAACACCGTCACCAAACCCTGTTCGTGAATCGTCCGTTCCGCCGGGGTCAGCGTTTCGCTGGCGCGCAGTTTGGCCAGCACGTTGTATATCCCGGTCAGGGTCAGGCTGGGATACAGGATTTGGCGCTGCTTGCGGTGGGCGTCCAGCCGCTCGCCGAGAGCGCGCAGTTCGGCTTGTTGCGCAGCGCTGGCGACGGGGAAAGGGAAGGGTTCGAAGCAGCGGGTTTTGTTGTAGCGCGGGTCGTTGCCGACGCCAAGCCGACCCCCGGCGGCCAGCGCCCAAGCGACATGCACCCGCGAGGACAACACCGCCAGATGCCAGGCGTCGTCACTGGCGATAGCGACCAGCATGTTGTCGGGCAGGATCGAAGCATCCAGGAATTGAAAAAACCGATGCTTGGCGGTCTCGACGGTGGCGATATAGCGGGACAGGCCCTCCAACGCCGGGCGCAAGTTGCCGCGCGGTTCGCCGAAAATCCACCAATTATCGCGGTAGGTGGGGCGGTTGTTTTGATCCCGCTCCGGCTTCACCCGCTCGCTCACCCACTGATAAACCTCCGGGAAGCGGTCGCGCGCCTGTTCGGCGCTCAACCCGAATAGATCAATCACCAGCACGTTGCGCGGGGTCGCGGTCAAATCCTTGCCATTGCGGTACGGACGGATGTGCCGCTCCAGACCGGGAATTCGTCCCAATCCGAGCGCGGCGGCCTGTTCCGGGGTGACGATGAAGCCAGAGCCGTGCAGCTTCACGCCGGGGCAACTCAGATTGACATTCGCCCGCAGCGGCAGCGCGCCGGCCACGTTCGCGCCGATGGTCAAATCCGCGTTGATGAGTCCGCGCCGCTCGCTGAATTGCACCTTGACGGCATCGCCGTCCGCGCCGCCTTCGTGGATAACCGTCCACAAACGCCCCGGCGTTTCCCCGGCCACGCCCACGCTCATCGCAATCCGCACCGCCGCGCCGTCGCTGGCGTCCACCCAGGGATGATCGGGGATGGCGAAGGCGAGGGAGAGGAAATCCCCCCGGCGCTCCGCGCCACCCCCCTTTTGCAAAGGGGGGTTGGATAGCGTTTCGCTCCCCCCTTTTGCAAAGGGGGGTTGGGGGGGATTTTGGCCCAAGTGCCCCGCCACCACTCGCCGATTGAACGTCTGCCGCAGGCTGTTGGTGGTGATGAAGCCGAACCGCCGCACCGCGCCGCACCGGACCCGCGTCGCCGCCTGATGCCACCAGTACATCACGAAATCCGCCGACTCCGGCACCTCCGGCCACGCCATCCGCACTGCCTCAGCGTAACCGTCGCCCAGCGCGGTGCGCATCCAGCCCGCGCCGATGAACGGTGGATTGCCCACCACGAAATCCGCTGCCGGCCAACTCGCCGGACGGGGATTGACATACCGCTCCACCGGAACGCGGGCGGTTTCGTCGGGCACGGATTCGCCGGTCGCGGGGTGAAGCCGAACTGTCCGCCCGTCCCAGCGGGTCAGCGGTTGCCCGTTCCCGTCCACGACCACCGTTGCGCCATCGTGGGCCAACACCGCGTCGCGGCATTCGATGTTGCCGAAATCCCGCAACACCGGCGGCGGCGGCAACACCTGGCCGCGCGTGCGAAAGTGCCATTGCAGATAGCCGATCCACAGCACCAGTTCGGCGATGGCGGCGGCGCGCGGATTGACCTCCAACCCCAGCAGTTGATGTGGGTCTACCGCCACCCCGGCCAGTTCCAGCAAGCCCTGACTGTCGCCCAATTCCTCCAACTGGTTCAGCACCTCGCCTTCCAGCCGCTTGAGATGTTCCAGGGTCACGTACAGGAAATTGCCGGAACCGCAGGCCGGGTCCAGCACCCGCACCGCGCACAACCGGCGATGAAACTCCCGCACCTCGGCGCGGGCGGCGGCCAACTTACCCTCGGCGGCCAGCAACAGCGCGGCGGTGCGCGCGTCGTCCCAATCCGCCCGCAGCGGCTCGATCACCGTCGGCAACACCAGCCGCTCCACGTAGGCGCGCGGCGTGTAATGCGCCCCCAACCGACTGCGCTCGGTGGGACTCAGCGCCCGTTCCAGCAGCGTGCCGAAAATCGCCGGCTCCAC
>CALMNY010000517.1 GCA_937872125.1 uncultured Candidatus Competibacteraceae bacterium
CGTTCATCGACAACGTGGTCTATTCGCAGGACGGCACCTCGGCCGTGCTGTGGCTGGGCTTCCGCGACGCGGCCACCGGCGAGGTGATCGCCGGCGAGCCGGGGCTGGCGCTGGCCCGCCTGGACGGGACTGCAGCAGATTCGCCGCTGGCCTCCAGCGGCTGGACGGTGACATTGCCAACCTCCAAAGCATGGGCGGATGCCTTCGCGGCGCTGCCCGGCGAGCTGGTTTCGCCGGAGCTGGAGATGCTGGCGGGCGTCAACCAGCCGGAAGCGCCGCAGACCAGCAAGGTCTTCAGCGGCTACCTGCTGCCCTGGGCGGGCGGCAAATCGGTGCACCTGTCGGGCAGCATCTGGCACGTGTGGGGCGTGGGCGCTTCCTGCCCGGATGCCTGCCGCTGGGCATTCGACTTCGCTGACGGTACCATGTTCCCGCTGCTGGCGGCCAAGGGCGGCAGCATCCTGGGGGCCTACGACGGCTGCCCGAACGGTTCCACCTCCTGCACCAATTCCATCACTATCAAGGATACCTCCACCACACCGGTCACCTACCAGATTTACCTGCACCTGGCGCAGAACTCCATCCCGGCCGCGCTCAAGGTGGTCGGCGCGCCGGTGTTGCAGGGCCAGTACATCGGCAACGTGGACGACACCGGCTATTCCTCCGGACACCACCTGCACTTTCATGTCACCGACTCGGTCTATTGGTCCAACAGCGGCTACTACTGGGGCAATTCGGTCGACATCACCTTCGACGACGTGGCCGTCAACGGCGGGCGGCCGCGCACCTGCAACGAAACCACCTGGGACGTGCCCGACCCCTACGACGAGTGCGTCGAGGGCGACTGGTATGTTTCGGGCAACCACGGCGCCAACCCGCCCAGCGCGCAGCTCACCCTGCCCGCGCCCGGCGAGGTGGTGACCGACGGCAGCCTGTTGGTGGCGGGCACCGCCAGCGACGACCTGGGCGTGACCAAGGCCCAGGCCATCGTCAAGATCGATGGGGCCTGGGTGCCGGCGGGCAGCCCGCAGACGCTGAGCGGCGCGACCTACGAATCCTACATCATGGATGTGAACCTGTGCGACGCGGGCGCGCCGGCCGGCCCGCTGGACGTGGCCGTGCGCGTGTGGGATTACGAGGGCAACGCCTCACCCGACCCGCAGAGCGCACGCGGGGTGATCAACAACACCGCCTGCGCGCCCAAACCGCCGGCCTGCCAGCCGGGCTCCACCCAGGTGGCGCTGTACAGCGGACCCAATTACACCGGCGCCTGCAAGCTGCTGGGCGCGGGCACGTATGAATCCGCCAGCAAGTTCTCGCCGCTGCCGGATAACGCGCTATCGTCGCTGCTGGTGGGCGGCAGCGTGCAGGCGCTGCTCTACGAGCAAAACAACCTGACCGGGCGCTCCGAAACCATCCTTCAAAACGACCCCAACCTGGCCGACAACCGCTTCGGCGCGGACAGGCTGTCCTCCATCCGCGTGGCGGCGCGCACGCTCGAGATCGCCGCGCCGGTGCTGAACGCACCCTTTAACATCACCACCGCCGCGGTCACCAGCGCCGATTCGCTGGTGCTGGACTGGGCCGCGCCCGGCGCGGTAAGTTTCCAGTCAACGCTCACCGGGCCAATCGCGCTCTCGCAGGGCTGGACGGACAGCAACGGCTGGTCGGTGGGCTCGCTGCCGGCCGGTAATTACGCCTGGACGGTGAAGGCCAAAACGGCCAACGGCGCCGAGGTGTCCAACAGCCTGAACTTCACAGTGGCCGACGCCGGCCTGCCCGCCGCGCCGGAACTCGCCGTGTCGGAACTCGCCGTGCCGGCGGAGCAGATGGAAGACGCCGGCGGCTGGACGGCCACCTCCGCGGGGCTGTGGCGCGCTGTCAGTAACTACGCGCTGGGCGGGCGCAGCTTGAACGGCTGGCTGTACAGCGACCCCAACGACGGCGACATCGGCTCGTCGACAGTGGGCGCCAGCGACCTGACCTCGCCGCCCTTCACGGTCCCGGCCGCGCCATCCTGGCTGGCCTTCGACTACAACACGCAGACCGAAAGCGACGCGCCCTACTGGGATCAGCGCTGGGTGCAGATTTCGGTCAACGGCGGGCGCTTCGAGAACCTGCGCCAGTTGCACGGCGAGCGCATGGACGCCTGGCTCTCCAGCCCGTGGATCGACCTGTCGGCCTACGCCGGGCAGAGCGTGCGGCTGCGCTTCCATTTTGATATCGT
>CALMNY010000518.1 GCA_937872125.1 uncultured Candidatus Competibacteraceae bacterium
TGCCCCCCACTTTAGGGCTGGCATCTGGCTAAAGTGGGGGAAGTGAGGGGAGTTGTCTGGCTAAAGTGGGGGAACGAGGAGGGTTCGATCCCCCACTTTCCGGTCGGTGTCACCTAAAGTGGGGGAACAAGATGTTTGTGATCCCCCACTTTAGGGCTGGCATCGGCTAAAGTGGGGGAAGTGAGGGGAGTTATTCGGCTAAAGTGGGGGAATAATGGGTTTCCAATCCCCCACTTTAGGGCTGGCATCGGCTAAAGTGGGGGAAGTGAGGGGAGTTTGGTGGGGGAACGACGGGTTTCCAATCCCCCACTTTCTGGGTTATACCGTTTTAGCAAAATGCGCAGCCCGAGAAACGCTATGAGCCCCGACATCACCGACCTGCTGGGCAACGACGTCCGGAAACCGACGGCGCTGGTTCACTTTGAGCGGGACATGTCGCTGACCGAGCAGAAAGTAATGACGCTGATCATTTTTCACTGCCAGGTCGCCGACAAGGATGAAAGTGGTTTCTATCACATCCGCAAAAATTTTATCCGTCGCTTTCTCGGCTGGGACGACAGCCACAACTATCCACGCATTTACGAAGCGTTTGAGAAAATCTTCGATAACACCATTCGCTGGAATTTACTGGGCAAGGATAAAAACTTCAAGAGCCTCAAATGCAAGCTGATTGTCAGCCTGCTCGAACCTACTGACACCGGCCCATTCATCGGATTCAAACTTCATCCGGACCTGGAACCAGCGATCAAGGACCCAAGGCTATTCGCCCGGATCAAGCTGATCATGATGGCGATTCTCGCCAAGCCCAAATATGCTTTTCCGCTTTACGAAATCCTGTCTGATTATTATTCACGCGGCGAGCGGGAGGCCCGGATTTCCCTCCAGGAATTGAAAGAATCGCTGGGCATCACGGGGTCGTACTACGATCAATTCATTGCGTTCAAGAAAGAAGTGCTCCGGCCCAACCTGGCGGCCATTAACCAGAACACCGACTGCCAGGTCACTTATGACACTTACCGGGAAGGGAGAAAAGTGGCGGGCGTGGTATTCACTATAGACAAGCAGGACTGGCGTCCGCCTTTGCTTGAAGAGCATCTGCGCGAGTTGCAGAACTACTACCCGCCAGATCCCACCGAACCGCCGGCCCTGAGCGCACCGCCAGCGCCCAGTGCGGATGAACAGGAGTTTGTGGACAGCGTGAAACTCTACCAGGTCGCTGAGGCCGACGCTTTACAGGCGATTCGTACCCATGGTCTGAATGGCGCGCGAGCGATTCGCGATTACGCCCTGCGGCAGGCGGCGCGCCGAAAGGGAACGAAGGAGCAGGTTCGAGACCTAGGCGCCTACATGGCGCGCTGCTTCCGTGAGGGCTATGGCCGGTGGGAAGAGCAGGACCAGTTGAATTCGAAGCGCGCCGAACCGCTGCAAAAGGAGGCCAAATCCGCTACGGAAACAGCGTCCGAAGTCGAGCGTCTCGCGGCCAAGTTCAAGACTGCGTTTCGGGCGCAGCAGGGCCAGTGGGTAGACGAGCGGCTGACCCGCATGTCGGCGGAAGAGCGGGCGCGGTTCGATGAGGAATTTGCCGCCCGCCATGCGATTTGGGCGCAGAAGTTCCGCGAGCTGGGTCCCACGACGCCCCTGTTGCGTTCCGCCTTCCAGGCGTTCGCCGTGGAAATGCTGCTCGATACCGAGCAAAAGGACATCGTCGCGTTTGCTCAGGCCCGTTCCGCGTCGGACGAGGTCATCCAGCACCTGCGGGATGCGGTTTGAACGGCGCGGGCCGGTGATTCCCGTCAGCGTTCACTCAGGTGGGCGAATGCTGGCCCAGCCAGTAGTCCAGCCCCTGAGCGTTGAGTTCGATATCCATCCTCAACACCTCGCGCCACTGGTCGGCGCTCAGCCGCCAGCCCTGCCGGGCCGCTTCGGCGTCCATCAGCGCCCACAGCCCGGTCAGAATCCGCGCACCGCGTTCCGGTCCGGCGTCGCGCTCCCGTTCGGCCACGGCGAGGTGCGCGTCAATCAGCCGGTGCAGGTCAGCGCCCAGGCGCGCGACGTCGGTGACCTGAGCGAAGTGGGTGAGGTACAACGCTCTGGGCTGGCAAGCCAGAATGCGATCCACCGAGGCGTGCATGACGGCCGGCTCGAACTGGGTGGGCGTGGTGGTGGGAATCACTGATGGCCGCCCGTCTACATCGAGTTCGCGGAAGGACAGCCCGAAAATGTCGCCGGTGAACAGGCAACCGCTGCGCGGATCGTGCAGGCACAGATGGTGGCGGGCGTGGCCGGGCGTTTCCAGGCAGGTCAGGGTCCGGCCGGCCAGATCGAAAGTGTAGCCGTCACCGGCGGCTAAAATTCGGTCAGCGGGCACCGGCAGCAACTCGCCGTACAGCCGATGAGCTTCGTCCGCGCCATAGACCGCCTGGACGGCGGCGAACAACCGGGCAGGGTTAGCCATGTGCGGCGCCCCACGCGGATGGACGACCAGACGGGCCTCGGGGAAAGCCTGCATCATCGCGCCGGCGCCGCCAGCGTGATCGAGGTGAACGTGGGTCAGGAACACGTAGTCTACGCTGGCCGGCGACAGGCCTAGAATCTGTAATGCTTCCAGAGCGCGTGGCAGGCAGGCGTTGCTGGCGGTGTCCACTACGGCGACCCGGCCGTGTTCGACGACAAGGTGAATGGCAGCGAGTTGAGGCCGGATATAGCCGGAATCGAAGGCGTAAATGCCATGGTCGTAGCGCAAGAGTTCGAGCATGAGTGTTCTCTTTGGGGTTTGTCGGGTCAGGGGAGGGTTGATTGCTATGATGACAAAGACGATGGCTCCACCGGAAGTTACTTCAACCTGCCTGATCTGTCAGGCGCCGCTGTCTTTTTGGCAGGCGCAAAACAGTGGGTTGTGTGGTCGCCCGGAATGCGAGTGGCGCTATGCGCTGCTGCGTCAACAGCATGAGGTTTGCGTGGTGTGCGGCCGGCCGCTGTCCGCGCGGGAGTTGTCCATCCAGACTTGCTCCGCCCCGGCCTGTCAGCGGGCGGCGGTTGCGGAGCGCGGACGGATGGTCTACGAGCGCAATCAGGCGCGTTACGCGGCGCTGATCCAGCAGGAGATCGAGCAGGCGGCGCGGTTGCGCGACCGGGTGATGACTGCATTTGGTTTCCGGGAGCCGGACTCGTTTCGGCTGACCGTGATTCCGGCGGCCACGACCCGGCTGGTGAAGCCGACGGAGCGCCGCCGCCGCGCGCTGCGCGACCATCTGAACGCGCTGCTCGATCAGACGGCTGGATGGCCTGCGCCGCCGCTCACGGCTGAAGAACCCGCGCCGCCGCCCACGCCGCGAGAATCCCGACTCCAGGCGGTTCTGGGTCAGGCGTGCGCCTGTTGCCGGGGATTCTGCTGCGAGGGCGGCGGCGACCATGCCTACCTGAAGGTGGAAACCCTCCACCGCTACCAGGCCGCTCATCCGGATCAGCGGCCCCGCGACGTTCTTGCCACCTATCTGGAACGGGTAGGCCAGCGGACCGTCGAGGGGTCCTGCATCTACCACCAGGCCGATGGCTGCGCCCTGCCCCGCACACTGCGCGCCGATCTGTGCAACCGGCATTTTTGCAAGGCTCTGGTGGAATTCCAGCGGGATTTGCCCGCGACGGGTCCGATTCGCGGCTTTTTCGTGGCCGCGCATTACGGCGCCATTCACGCCGCGATGCTGGTTCATGACGACCAGGTTTTGATCGTTCAGGGAGCGGGAGCGCCGGAACCCTGAGTCTCAACGCGAGCCAGCGCCATCGGCGCGGTTCGATCCACCGCCAGCCGCGCCACCCAGGCGTTCGTCGCGCTGGCCGTGATC
>CALMNY010000519.1 GCA_937872125.1 uncultured Candidatus Competibacteraceae bacterium
CTTGAAACGATCTTCCAGGCGGAAGAAGGCACGCCTGAAGCCGATGAGCGGGAGATACTGGTCACGTTGATCGAAGCCTACGAGAACCGGCATTACCCCATCGGCCCGGCGGACCCGGTGGAAGCGATTAAATTCCGCATGGAACAACGGGGGCTTACGCCGCGTGATCTTGAAGTCTATATCGGTCCAAGCGGTCGCGTGTCCGAGGTGCTGAACCGCAAGAGATCCCTGAGCCTGCGCATGGTCAAACGCCTGCACGACGGTCTCCACATCCCCTACGAGAGCCTGTTAAGCAGGGTCGCGTGAGTGCCTGGCTACCCGCCATACGGTTGCCGTCCGGGAGCCGCCGAGGCGCTGGGCATCAGTCGCCCTCATTTCTGGATCCCTCCCTATTCACCTGACCGTTCCTGCTCCCCGTGCGAGGGTGGCAGGCCATACCACGCCCCCCGTCCCTGGCCGCGCCGGGCCAGCAGGCCGCGCTTGACCAGTTCGCCAAGTCTCGCCTTGACGGTCGGGCGCGGCGCACCGGTCAGTTTTTCAGCTTGACCGGTGGTGATTCGCCCTGCGGCGCGCGCCTGTTCCAGTATCGCCAAGGCGTCGGGGCGCAAATCCTCCCACGATGGCGCGCGGGCAATCTTCGCCGCCAGCCGATCCTTCTGCCGCTTTAGCGACCGTAGAAAGAACAGCAGCCACGGTTCCCAGTCGGGCGCATCGCTGTCCAGCGTTCCCTGCGTGCGCCGCAACGCCAGGTAATAGCTGTCCTTGTTGTGCTCGACGATGCTTTCCAGCGAACTGAACGGCACGTAGGCATAGTCGGATTGCAGCAGGAGCAGGGTCGTGAGTACCCGCGACAATCGTCCGTTGCCATCCTGAAAGGGATGGATAGCCAGGAATTCCACCACAAACATCCCGATCACCAGGAGCGGGTGCAAGCTGGCGTCGCTCAAACTCTCGCGGGTCCACACCAACAGTTCCTGCATCCGCAGCGGCGTATCGAAGGGTGAGGCCGTGGCGAAGATGGTGCCCAAACTTTCACCGGTGGGTCCAAAGGCTTCCACATGATTCGGCAGCTTCTTGTATTCCCCTCGATGCCGCTCATCCTTGCTGGCGTACCGCAGCAGCATGGTGTGAAGCTGCTTGACGTAGTTTTCGGTTAAGGCAATCGCCATATGGCTCTCGAAAATGGCGTCCATCACTTCGGCATAGCCGGCTACTTCCTGTTCGTCGCGGCTGATGAAGGCGGTTTGGCCCAACCGCCCGAGCAGCGCTTCAACCTCGCGATCCGACAGACTGGCGCCCTCAATGCGGGTGGAAGAGCCGATGCTCTCAATCGTGGCGACGCGCCGCAGGACAGCCAATCGTTCCGGCGCAAGCGCGGTCATGGCTCGCCAAGCGCCCTTGAATTCGTCAATTCCGGCGATCAGCCGGAGTATTTCCGGGGTGATTTGGAGGGATGCGGTTTTCATCAGCGAGCCATTTTTCTATCCATAGCCATCCAGAAATAGCCAATGATATCCATTTGAGAACCGCCTGGCTGGAGTTTCAGCCAACCGCCAGCCTGACCAACATAAACACCGCCACCGCCGCGATCATCCCGGCGAACAGCTTTTGCAGAGTGGGGCCGGCGATGCGTCGGCCTACTCCGATGCCCAGCGCCATGCCCCCCAATCCGCCGCCGACGAAGCCCGCCGTCAATTCCAGATTCAGCCAGGCGCCAGCCAGAAGATGGGAGGCGAAGCCCAGCGCACTGATGATGGCGATCACCCACAGCGAGGTCGCCACCGCCCGCCGCATCGGCAAGGAGGCGACCAGGACCAGCGCCGGGACGATCAAAAAGCCGCCGCCGACGCCAAATAAGCCGGACAACAAGCCAGTGGCGGACCCCGTCAGCGCCAGCCGCACTGCGCAGCGCGAGGTAAAACGCAGTTGGCCGCTGGGATCATAGCGGCAGGCGGGACCGGCGGTATCGGCATCCCCATCGCCGCCGGCACGGATGATGCGGGTTTCCTCCGGGCGACGGCTGGCCTGCCGCCACATCCGCGTCGCTACCGCCAGCATGAGTAGCGCGAATCCGGCCAGGAGCGCCGTTGCGGGAAATCTGGAGTTCAGCCACGCGCCCAGCGGCGCCCCAAGAATCCCGGACAGACCGAAAATCACGGCGGTCCGCAATTCGGCCTCGCCGCCGCGCAGCCGCGCTAATCCGCCGCCCAGCGCGGTCATTCCCACCGCCGCCAGCGAAGTCACCACCGCCTCGTGCACGGACGCGCCCAGACCATAGACCAGCAGCGGCACGGCGAAGATCGAACCGCCGCCGCCGGTCAGGCCCAGCGCGAAACCCACGATCAGGCCAAACAGCAGGCTGAGCATCATCTTGTTTTAGCTCAATAAAAAAGCGGCGCTCCCGCCCGACCCCCACAGGTCATGACGGGAACGCCGCTGTCGGTTCCGGCATCAGCCGGCTGAGGATCAGGCGTCCGAACCCCAGCCGAACACTTCTACGGTGCGGAACAGGTCGTGGTCGGTCACCATGCCGACCGGCTTGCCGTCCATTTCGACCACCACGCGGCGGACGTTGGCGGCGGCCATCTTCTGCGAAGCGTCCGCCAGCGACATTTCGCGCTTGACCGTGATCAGCGGCCGGTTAGCGATTTCGCCTACTTTAACCCGCGCCGGCGAACGATTGACGCTGATGACCTTCTTGAGCACGTCGAGATCGGTCATGATGCCCCACTGGCCGCTGGCGTCGGGTTCGACCATCACCGCGTTCACGCTCTTCTCGATCATCAGGTGCATGGCGACGTTGACGTGATCGTCGTTCTTGACGATGACCACCGGCGACATGATGGCCCCTACGGTCGTCGGCATGCGGCCGGAAGCGATCATCGCCTGCACCGGATCGGCCACACGGGCGGCTTCCAGCTCCTTGCGGGCCGCTTCCAGCGCGCGGTGCCGATTTTCGATCTCCTTGCGCAGCGCCGGACCCTGCTCGCGCATCTTGGCGATGATCAAATCGCCGAACTTGCTGGTGGGCACTTCGGTAGCGCCGTCCATCTGCCGGGCGAAGTCGTAGGTCACGGTCTTGTCGGCGATCACCTGGGTCAGCGCCGATTCGATCAGCTCGGCGGCCTCGGTCCAGCCCATGTATTGCAGCATCATCACGCCCGACAGCATCAGCGAGCCGGGGTTGACCTTGTCCAGGTTGGCATACTTGGGCGCGGTGCCGTGGGTGGCCTCGAACACGGCGATGAAATCGGCCATGTTGGCGCCCGGGGCGATGCCGATGCCGCCCACTTCCGCCGCCACCGCGTCGGACAGGTAGTCGCCGTTCAGATTCATGGTGGCCAGCACCGAGAACTCTTCCGGCCGCAGTTGCAGCAACTGGAAGATGATGTCGGCGATGCGATCCTTGATCACCACCTTGCCGGGCGGTTGCTTGCCGCCGTAGACGCTGTACAGATCGTTCTCGGTGATGGTCTGATCCGGGAACTCGTCGCGCGCCAGTTCATAACCCCAGTTCCGGAAGGCGCCTTCCGTGAACTTCATGATGTTGCCCTTATGCACCAGGGTCACGCTGTCGCGGCCATGGTCAATCGCGTACTGGATGGCCTTGCGCACCAGCCGCTTGGAAGCGAACGGCGAGATCGGCTTGACGCCGAGGCCGGCATCATCGAAGAACTCGGCGCCCAGTTCCTCGCGCAGGAACTTGGCCAGTTTGGCGTTTTCCGGCGTGCCGGATTTGTACTCGATGCCGGCGTAGACGTCCTCGGTGTTCTCGCGGAAGATGATGACGTCCACCTTCTCGGGGTAGCGCACCGGTGAGGGCACGCCGGGGTAATAGCGGACGGGGCGAACGCAGGCGTACAGATCCAGGTCCTGCCGCAGCGCCACGTTGAGCGAGCGGAAACCGCCGCCAACCGGGGTGGTTAGAGGCCCCTTGATGGCGACGATCAGTTCCTTGATCGCTTCCAGGGTCTCTTCGGGAAAATAATTGCCTTCGTACAGTTCCGCTGCTTTCTCGCCCAGGAAGATTTCGCACCAGTGAATCTTGCGCTGGCCGCCGTAGGCCTCTTCGACCGCCGCATCCCAGACGCGCAGCGAGGCGCGGGTGATGTCGGGGCCGATACCGTCGCCTTCGACGAAACCGACGATGGGTTGATCGGGAACGCACAGCTTGCCGTCCTTGACGGTAATTTTTTCGCCGCTGGTGGGAATGCGAATATGCTTGTAGGCCATGAACCCTCCTGCTCGTTGTGATTTTCCACCGGGAGATTGAAGCGTAGAGCGCGTGGTGGTGGGCTTGGGGAAAACGCCGCGCCCGGCGCAAAAAACGCGGGTTAAACTACACGCAAACCCCCTTTTTGTCCATGATGAGCGGTGGACACCCCTTCATCCACGAGCATGATATCGCCATGACTCTGAACGAATTACGCTACATCGTCGCCGTGGCCCGCGAGCGGCATTTTGGCCGCGCCGCCGAGTCTTGCCACATCAGCCAGCCCACCCTGAGCGTGGCGGTGCGCAAGCTGGAGGAGGAACTGGGCGTGGCTCTGTTCGAGCGCGGCGCCGGCGAGGTGGCGGTGACGCCCATCGGCCGGCGCATCGTCGAGCAGGCTCGGCGGGTGCTGGACGAAGCGGCGGTCATCCGCCAACTGGCCGCCCAGGGTCAGGACGAACTGGCCGGGATGGTGCGGCTGGGGGTGATCTACACCATCGGGCCGTATCTGTTGCCGCACCTGATTCCCCGCCTGCACCGCCGCGCCCCGCACATGCCGTTGCAGATCGAGGAGAACTACACGGCGGTGCTGAGCGAGCGGCTCAAGGACGGCGATCTGGATGTCCTGATCCTGTCGCTGCCGTTCGCCGAGGCGGGGATTCTGACCCAGCCGGTGTATGAAGAACCGTTCGTGGTGTTGATACCCACCGGCCATCCGCTGGAGCAAGCGACGGTGATTGATTCAGCCACCCTGGCTCAACAGGAGTTGCTGCTGCTGGGACCGGGCCACTGTTTCCGCGATCAGGTGCTGCGGTTCTGCCCGGAGTGCAACCAGTTGAGCGTGGCGTCGGACAACATGCAGCGCACGCTGGAGGGCAGCTCGCTGGAAACCATCCGGCTGATGGTGGCGACCGGGATGGGCGTCACCGTGCTGCCCTACACCTCGGTCAGCGGCTATGCCCACGCCAGCGACCTGCTCAGCGTCCGGCCGTTTGCCGACCCGGCCCCGACCCGGATAGTCGCGCTGGCCTGGCGCAAGAGTTTCCCGCGCGGCGCAGTCATTCCCCTGCTGGCCGCCGCCATCCGCGCCTGCCCGCTGGGCGAGGCGGTACGGACGGTGGAGTGATTCAATTTCCCTACCGCAAAGGGGAGGGTGGGTGGCAGGGAGTCAAGACCACAGCCGGACGGTGAAGTTATGCTCGGTGGCGAGCAAATCCGGCTCGGTGCCGTTGTGGGCGCGCATGCCGGGGATGATCTTGTGACGAATGTCCATGCCGCGAAAATCCACATAGCGATAATCGCGCAGCACGTTCACCAGCGTCTGGTTGCGGGCGTAGCGGAACCCGGCCTTCAGCGCCTCTACGGTCGCCGAGTTTGGTAAACGGCCTGGACTGGTCACTTCCAGCCGGTCGGCATACACCGCCAGCAGAATATCGGCCCCGACCACGGCGTAGTCGCGGTGCGCCACAGCGTTGACGATCACCTCCCGCAACACCGCAACTGGATAGGCGGGCCGATCCTCGCGTCGCGCCCCGACCAGGTGCGCGCCGGGTTCGGTGTTGCGATTGATAAAATCCAGCGCCTGCTCGATCAGGCCGATTTCGACCAGATCCCCGTTCTCGGCCAGCAGCGGCAAAATCGGTGCTTTCAGGTCCTGATCGGCGCGCACGGCGTAATCGGGTTCCGTGCCGGCGTAGGCGATGGCGCGAATGCCGGCCTGCGGGAGAAAACGCCGGGGTTGGCGCCCGAACAGCAGAAGCCCATCAATCGTCGGGACGGCAAGATCACCGGCGCTGGTCATCAGTTCCAGATTGATCAGCAACCGTTGCCAGCCGGCGGGGTCATCATCGTTAGGGTGATCCTGTCCCAGCACATGGGCGAAGTAGTTTTTCAACCGGCGTCGGTCGAGATCGGCCAGCGTTGCGCCCGGCGCCGGCTTGGCGCCGTAATGAAGGCGTCCGGAATCCTGAAACATCCGCTCCAGTTCATCGCGGCTGGCCTCGCGCGAAGTGCTGCCAACCCGGATGAAGTAGGTCCGCCGATGATGGTGAACGCGCGCATACGGCTTGCTTGGCCCCGGCAGGACCCGCACGATTGCCACATCCTTGCCGGGTTCCACTTCCCGATGCAGTTCGTAGTAGGGAATGAGCGGCGGCTCGATCTTGACCCGGCACAGTTCCATCACCCATTCCTCCAGATTGGCGCGGGTCACGCCGGCGATGGCGCCATCATCGGCCACGCCCAACAGCACCATGCCGCCCATGAAGTTGGCGAAGCCGACGATTTCCCGCGCCAGATCGGTGTTATCCACGGCATCGAGCTTGAACTCGACACCGGAGTTTTCACCATTGTGAATCAGATCAAGCAATTCCGCCTTTTGCATGGCTATGCAACTCACTCGTCAGCGTCATTATCAACATCATCGTCTTCGACTGTAATATCAATAATTGAATTCGTTCCTCTATAAAGAATATGTTCTTGTATCTGATCAATATTATCCTTGAGTTCTGCTCGGCGAGCGGGCATCAGAAAACAGGCCAGGTTTGGCATCGCGGCCCAAGAGGGCAGCCCCTCGCGATAGTAAGGCAGGAGTCGGCGCAGCAGCGTCCAGGAGGGTTGAATCGGTTCGTCGGCGCTGGCGAGTGGCGGCGGAACGGTTGGGGCGGCGCGGGTAGCGCCCGGCAATGGAATGAAATCCAGCACGCCCGGCTCCGCAGACGGCTGGAATCGCGATCAGCCGAACTCGTCTGGCCCGAACCCCACCAGCGGCAGCAATCGTTTCAGCCCTTCCGTCAGCGCTTGAGGATCGTCCGTTCGCAGGGTGAGATGTCCCACCTTGCGGCCGGGGCGAGGAGCCTTGCCGTAGGCGTGGTAATGGGTCCCGGCGACCGCCAGCGCCGCTGCTCGGTCCGGCATCGCGCCGATGCAGTTCACCATCGCTGAATGACCGACGGCAGCGGTCGAACCCAGCGGCAGCCCCAGAATCGCCCGCAAGTGGTTCTCGAACTGGCTGGTTTCCGCGCCCTCAATGGTCCAGTGCCCGGAATTGTGAACGCGCGGGGCGATTTCGTTAGCGGTCAGATGACCGTCCTGGACGAAGAACTCGACCGCCAGCAGGCCGACATAATTCAGCCGGTCCAGCAGCCGGCGGGTGTAGTCCCACCCCTCCTGTTCCAGTTCCGGCGCGGAACAGGGCGCCCGCGACAGCCGCAGAATGCCATCGCGATGGTGGTTTTCCACCAACGGATAGAATTTGGTTGCACCGTCGCGGCCCCGCACCGCCAGCACCGAGACTTCTCGCTCGAACGGCACGAAGCTCTCCAGGATCAACGGCGCACCGCCCAGCGCCCGCCAGGCCGGTTCAACGTCTTCCGGCGTGCGGAGAACCCGCTGGCCCTTACCGTCATAGCCCAGCCGGCGGGTTTTCAACACCGCCGGCAGTTCCACCCGCACCACGGCCCCGCGCAGTTCCTCCAGACTGGCCACGGTGGCGAAAGTCGGGGTGGGAATGCCCAGCTCCCAGAACAGGGTTTTTTCCGTAACCCGGTCCTGCGCCGCCGCCAGCGCGCCGGGTGGGGGATAGACCGCCACCTGCCGCTCCAGCGCCAGGGCGGCGGTCGCCGGCACGTTCTCGAAATCGAAGGTCACCACCTCGGCCCAGTCGGCCAGTTGTTCCAGCCGAGCCTCGGCGTCGTAATCGCCCCGGAGCAGCGTCGCCACCTGGCCGGCGCAGGCGTCGGCGGCGGGATCGAGCACCTGAAAGCGCAGATTGAGCGGATAGCCAGCCAGCGCCAGCATCCGCGCCAGTTGGCCGCCGCCGACGATGCCGACGTTCATGACCGGACGCTCCGGGGGTCGGGTTGGCTGAGAACGTTGGCGGTCTGATGGGCGCGGAACGCCCGCACTGCATCACGAATCAGCGGGTACTTGTTGCCGAGCAGAGCGGCAGCCAGCAGGGCGGCATTGATCGCACCGGCCTTGCCGATGGCGAGCGTACCGACCGGGATGCCGCCCGGCATCTGTACGATGGACAGCAGCGAATCCAGGCCGTTGAGCGCCTGCGATTGCACCGGCACACCCAGCACCGGCAGCACGGTCTTGGCCGCGACCATGCCTGGCAGATGCGCGGCGCCGCCGGCCCCGGCGATGATGACCTCCAGCCCGCGCGCTTCGGCGCTGGCCGCGTACTCGAACAGCAGGTCGGGGGTGCGGTGAGCCGACACTACCCGGACTTCGTGGGGCACGCCCAGCGCGTCCAGGGTGTTCGCCGCGTGTTCCAGAGTGCTCCAGTCGGAAGTGGAGCCCATGATCAAGCCAACCAGTGGATTCATAAGTATCGCATTCAATCCAGATTAGGGACGATTTCGCTATCGCGTAGGGTTTATTATGCCCCGGTAGCCGCGCGCCGGCATCTGTTTTCGTGACACTACGCGCTATTCATCCCACGAATCCGCGCTGAATTGCAGCAGCGCCTGCTCCGTTTCGCTCAAAATCGTCAATACGCCGGCATGTTGACGATGCAACCAGGCCAGCCGCTCACGCTGCTCGTCGAGTTCATCGGCGTCGCTGGCAACCGAATCACTCAACAGAAGGGTCAACTCTGCGACCGCCGCCTCCAGGTCGTCCCGTTCATTCAGCAACTCCAGTCGCCGAATCCGCAAGTCATGAAATGTCGCCATCGTCTTTCCCCATGTCGTTTACGTCTAACCGGGCGTCGTTCGTGATATTGTTATGTCCAAAAGCCCTTATGTGCCCCAACCCCGACTGGAAGATCGTGTATTTTCACTTTGTCGGCTCAACGCCATGACCGCCCCCCGCTCTATCATCCTCGGCATGACCGGCGCGTCCGGGGCGGATTATGGCCTGCGGCTGCTGCACTGCCTGCTGGAAGCTGGCCGACCGGTGCAGTTGCTGATCTCCAAAGCGGCCCAGATCGTCATCCCCATGGAAACCGACCTGCGCCTGCCCGGCCGGCCGCGCGACATCCAGCGGGCGTTGGTCGAACATTATCATTGTGATTCCAGCCAACTCCACGTCTACGGCCAGGACGAATGGACCGCCCCCCCGGCCAGCGGCTCGGCCTTGGCTCAAGCCATGGTAGTCTGTCCCTGCACCACCGGGACCCTCGCTGCTATCGCTAACGGCAACAGCGACAATTTGCTGGAACGGGCTGCCGACGTGACGCTTAAGGAACGGCGCAAACTGATTCTGGTGGTGCGGGAAACGCCGCTCTCGGTGATTCACCTGGAAAACATGCTCAGGCTGGCCCGCGCCGGCGCCGTGATCCTGCCGGCCAATCCCGGTTTTTATTACCGACCCGCTACCGTCGCGGAACTGGTGGATTTCATCGTCGCCAGAATCCTCGATCAGTTGGAAATTCCCCATGCGCTGCTGCCGCGCTGGGGTCAGAAACCGGACGAGGTGAATTCATGAGTGCGACCACCACCCAGGAACTGCCGCTATTCCCGCTCAAAACCGTGCTGTTTCCCGGCGGGG
>CALMNY010000520.1 GCA_937872125.1 uncultured Candidatus Competibacteraceae bacterium
TTCCCAGGACGTCCACTAATTTGGTCTGGTCGGCGATGCAAACGAATAATTCGCTGGCGGCGGCGATAATCTTCTCGCGGGTCAGCGCCCCGCCGCCGCCCTTAATCATTTGCAGGTAGCGGTTCACTTCGTCAGCGCCATCCACATACAACGGCAATGGCCCGGCGGCGTTCAAATCCAGCACCGGAATCCGGTGTGCTTTCAACCGTTGCGTGGTCGCCTCGGAACTCGACACCACCCCGTCCAGGCGGTGTTTGATCCGGGCCAGGGCGTCAATAAAATAACTGACCGTCGAACCGGTGCCGACGCCCACAACCATATTATCCTCAACGTATTCCAACGCCGCTTCGGCAGCGCGCTGTTTCATGTCATCAGTGGACATGGACCGTTCTCCCCTGAATTTCAATCAACTGGAAAAAGAGTTAAACCGCCAAGATCGCCAAGATCGCCAAGTCATTCACCAGAAAACCGGCGCAACGCTGCTTCCGTAACCGCTGCATCCAGCGGCACATCCCAGGCGTGCCGAACCAATGCCGCGACATGCTGGAACTCGTAGCCCAGACCCAGCAGCACGGGGCGGTGGCCACGATAGCCCGGATCGCGCAGGAACGCGAAGGTGCGGTCGTAAAACCCTCCGCCCATGCCGAGGCGAGTCCCCGTCGGGTCGAAAGTCACCAGCGGCGTTAACACCAGATCCAATCGGGAGGGTTCCAGCCATGTTTCTGGCGCGACTGCTGGTTCAGGGATATTGAAGCGATTGCGGCGCATCGGCGTTCCGGGCGAGTACGGCGCGAAGTGGAGCGCGCACGCACGGTCCAGCACCGGTAGATAAACCGACCGACCCGTGATCCAGGCGCGCTCCAGCAGCGGGGCCGGGTCCAGTTCACCGTCACAGGCCCAATAACCCGCCACCCGAACTGCGCTGATCCATTCCGGCCAGTCTTCGAGCCGGGAGGCGACGGCCAGTGCGGCCTGGCGTTGCATAGCAGGGGAAAGAGCGCGGCGCCGTTCACGCAGCCGCTGGCGCAGTGCGCGCGGGTCGTCGGTCATGGGATGCGAAGCAGAAAAACAAAGGCGACGCCGTAGCGTCGCCAGAGTTGCAAGAGGAGGGCGCTCTCCGCCTGTGCCGTTTTGGGCTGTTACCCTTGAACCGTGAGGTTCAAGTGGGGGAACAGAGCGGCGTATCAGGCTTTCCGCCGCGCGGCGGACCTGCACACTTACGCCGACAACCGCCCACCCTGGGTCAGATTAATTAGGATCAAGGGGTTACCCAACCCACTACTCGAACACTGCAGGGAGCGCCCGAACTAAAAACCAATCCTGGAGCCTATTATAACTCCGTTGCCGCGGCCTGGCTGAGGGCTCCATCAACTTTTTGCAATAAATCTCGCATACGGTGGTTCAGCAGCACATCCATTTCAGCCGCCTGGCGTTGCTGCCGCAGCAATTCGTGGCTGAGATTGAGCGCGGCCATCATGGCGACCGATTCCAGAGCCAAAGACTTGCTGCTGCGATCACGAATCTCCCGCATCTTCCGGTCAAGATAGTGGGCCGCTTCCAGCAATTCCTCCCGCTCAGCGGGTGAACAGGCGAAGCGGTAGTCGTTGCCGGCCAGGTGCACGGCTACACTGATGGTCTGCTGGCTCACGAGGTTTACCCCAGTCCTTTCAACCGCACGATCATCGCATCAATGCGGGCGCGCAGTTGGTCGTTTTTTTCACGCAGGGCGTCGCGTTCGCTGTGCAGCGCGGTCATATCCTCGCGCAAGGACCGGTTTTCCTGCGCCAGGCGCTCGCACCACTCAGCCAGTTGTTCGACCCGCTCGGCCAGAATCGCCAGATGGGTTTCGACCGTCTCCACCGCCTCGGGCAGCGGGGCGCCATCATCCTCCGCAGCCAGCGGTTCGTTTTCAATAAAGTGATTATTTTCCATGGCGATTACTATAGAGCGGCGCTTCCGATTCGGTCAATTTCAATCGTTGTACTCCCGCCAAAATTTCGGAGTTCAGGCGTGGGATGTTACGATGATTGAATCTGACACCGCTCCTCAGCGCTGGAGTCCATCACATGTCCGCCGCCCATGTCCCCCTGTTCGAACGCCTGACCCGCCTGCTCGATCCGCTCGATCCGGCGGAGCTGCATGGCTTGCTATGCGGTCTCCTCTGCGCCAATCCCGCGCTTGACCGCGACCGCTGGCTGGCCGTGGCGCGCGAGGAACTGGTTGAGGGCGCCGAACTGACCGAACCGGTTTGCGACCTCCTTGCCAAACTGCTGGAGTTTGGCGCTGCCCAACTGAACGCCGATGACGGCTCCGTGACCCCCCTGTTGCCCGACGATGACGCGCCCTTGAATCAGCGAGCCGATGCGCTGGGCGCCTGGTGCCAGGGTTTGCTGTATGGGCTGGGGTTGGGTCAGGCGGACCGGGATGGCGCGCTGTCTGCGGACAGCCGGGAATTTCTGCGCGATGCGACCGAGATCGCTCAGATCGGTTTTGAGACCGACGAGAGTAGCGAAGCCGATGAAACCGCCTATGCCGAAGTGGTCGAATACCTGCGGGTCGGGTTGCTGATGATCCTGGAGGATCTGCGCCACGCCGCCGCCCCACGCCGCCTGCACTGAACCGGAATCTACTGATGTTCGCTCGCGCTATTCCCGCTGCCGTGTTTGCCCGTCGCCGCCGCGCCCTGCTGGCGCGCATGGGGCCGGGTTCCATCGCCCTGCTGCCTGCTGCCTCCGAGACACCGCGTAACCGCGACGTTCATCACCCGTTTCGCCAGGACAGCGATTTTTACTACCTGACCGGCTTTCCCGAACCCGAAGCCATCGCCGTACTCGCGCCGGGTGGTGAACACGAATTCCTGCTGTTCTGCCGCGAGCGCGACCCGCACATGGAAATCTGGCATGGTCGCCGCGCTGGCCCGAAGGGCGCGATGGAGCGTTACGGGGTGGATAACGCCCATCCCATCGCCGAGATCGACAAACTGTTGCCGCCGTTGCTGGAAAACCGCGAGCGGGTGTTTTACGCCATCGGCTACAACCCCGAGTTCGACCGGCGGATGATGGGCTGGCTCAACCAGGTGCGCGGCAAGACCCGAACCGGAGTACGCGCGCCCGCTCTGTTCGTTGCCCTGGAGCACCTGCTGCACGCCATGCGGTTGCGCAAGGAGCCGGAGGAAATCGCGGTGATGCGCGAATCCGCCCGGATCGCCGCCGAGGCGCATCAACGGGCGATGCGCGCCTGCCGGCCAGGGAGGATGGAATACGAACTCGAAGCGGAAATCCTGTACACGTTTATTCGCCACGGAGCCGGCTGGGCCTACCCGTCCATCGTCGGCGGCGGCGACAACAGTTGCATCCTGCACTACACCGAGAACAACGCTCCATTGCGCGATGGCGACATCGTGCTGATTGACGCCGGTGCGGAACTGGATGGCTACGCTTCGGACATCACCCGCAGTTTTCCGGTCAACGGCCGTTTCTCTGGCGAGCAACGCGCCATTTACGAGCTGGTGCTGGCCGCCCAGAAAGCGGCGATTGACCAGGTTCGCCCCGGTCGCCACTTCAACGAACCGCATGACGCGGCGGTGCGGACGCTGACCGAAGGGCTGGCGGCGCTCGGTTTGCTGCAGGGCGACGTGGAGGAACTGATCAAAGCGGAACAGCACAAACCGTTTTACATGCACCGCACCGGCCACTGGCTGGGCATGGACGTGCATGACGTGGGCGATTACAAAACCGGTGAGGACTGGCGGATCTTTGAACCCGGCATGGTGACCACCATCGAACCCGGTTTGTATATTCCCGCCGGCGGCAAGATTCTGGACGCCCATTGGGCGCGGCTGGGGGTTCATCTGGAAACCGAACTGGATGAACGCTGGCAGCGGATCGGCATCCGTATCGAAGACGATGTGCTGGTTACGGATGACGGCCATGAGATATTGACTGCCGCCGCCCCTAAAGAAGTTGACGAGATCGAGGCGCTGATGCGGGAAAGACGGTGAAGAGTCTGTTTTTCATGAGCTTATCGAGAAGCGGGCAGGACAGCGCCGGTGACTGAATCGTTCGCGATCCAGGTCCAGGACCTCAGCAAATACTACGGTCCGGTGCACGCTGTGGACGGCGTCAGTTTCAGCATCGTCCGGAGCGCCACCTGCGCCCTGCTGGGCGGCAACGGCGCTGGCAAGACCACGACGATCGCCATGTTGCTGGGCCTGCTGCTGCCAACCCACGGCCAGATTCGCATTCTGGGCGAGGAGGTACCGCGCCATCGCCAGCGAGTACTGCCGCGCATGAACTTTTCTTCACCTTACGTAGACCTGCCGCAGCGGCTGACCGTCGCGGAAAACCTGACGGTCTACGCCCGGCTGTACGGGGTGCGCCGGGTGCGGGAGCGGCTGGCGACGCTGGGGCGGGATCTGGACATTGACGCCTTTTTTCAGCGTCCCTACGGCAGCCTGTCCGCGGGCCAGAAAACCCGCGTGGCGCTGGCCAAGGCGCTGTTGAACGAACCGGAAATCCTGCTGCTGGACGAACCGACCGCCTCGCTCGATCCCGACACCGCCGACCGGATGCGCCGCATTCTGACCGACTATCAGCAACAAAGCGGCGCGACCCTGCTGCTGGCTTCACACAACATGAGCGAAGTCGAGCGACTGTGCGACCAGGTCATCATGCTGCGGGCAGGCCGCGTCGTCGCCACCGGCGCCCCGCGTGAGCTGATTCACCGCTATGGTCGCAAAGACATGGAGGAAGTCTTCCTCGACATCGCCCGTGGCATCCAAAGCGGTGAGGTAGTGGAATGAACGGGATTTCCCTGCACCGGATCGGGGCACTGGCGCTGCGCTATCTCTATCTGCTGCGCAGTTCGCGAGTTCGCGTCATCGAACTGGCCTACTGGCCCACGGTGCAAATGATCCTGTGGGGCTTTATCACCCGCTATCTGGCCGGCCACAGCGACGTGCTCAGCCAGGCAACCGGTCTGCTGCTGGCGGGCGTGCTGCTCTGGGACATCCTGTTTCGCAGCCAACTGGGCCTGTCGGTGGTGTTCTTCGAGGAACTGCACGCCCGCAATCTGGCGCAATTGCTCATCAGTCCGCTGCAACCCATCGAACTGATCATCGCGCTGATGTCCATCAGCCTGGTGCGCACCCTGCTCGGTGTCGGCATCGCGGTCCTGCTGGCGATTCCGTTCTACGGCTTCAACCTGTTCGGGCTCGGCTTGCCGCTGGCAGGTTTCTTTCTCAACCTGCTGTTGATGGGCTGGGCCATCGGCCTGCTGGTGTCGGCGCTGGTGCTGCGCTACGGCATGGGTGCGGAAAGCATCGCTTGGGCGGCGATTTTCGCCTTGGCCCCGCTGTGCGGCATCTACTACCCCATCGCCACCCTGCCCGACTGGCTGCAACCGCTGGCTTGG
>CALMNY010000521.1 GCA_937872125.1 uncultured Candidatus Competibacteraceae bacterium
ATTCCCAGGGCAGGTCGAGAATAGCGGCCGCAGCCGCCTGGAGCGTCAACTGGCGTTGGCCAGCGTCCGGCGCTTGGCGCCACTCGGCAATCAGGGCCGCCATGTCAGGATGCGCGAGCGTGGCCTGATACAGGGCCTGGCCCCACGCCTTGAGCAGGACCTCGGTACGCCGGGCTAACTGTCCAACGGTATTGGTAGACCAAGTGGGATAGCCGTACAGATACCAGTCTGCGATCTCTGGTGCGAGCGCCTGGGGGAGTGGACCCAGAGTCAGGCCGGCGGCCGGGGCTGATGCAGGTTCGGGGCGGCAGTTCAGGCGAGCGGTGAGCCGCCATGAGCGGGTAGAGCGCGGGGTGGCGGGGGCAAAGGTCAACTCCAGTTCTGTCAGGGGCGGCGGATTGCGTCCAGAGGGGATATCACCGGGCAGGGGTTCGCCCAGGGCCGCCAGGAGCGCGGGCAGCGCCACGCCCAGACCGTCGGCGGTCAGTTGAATCGGCGGGGTGGACGGGATCGGGGTGAACCAGGCACCCAGGTTGGCGCGGTCCATGCCGGGCAGCAGCAACGGAATTACCCGATAGGCGCTGGCCCGGCGGCGTTCCATTTCCTGCGCCAGTTCGATTTCCCGGCGCATCCACGCCGCCTCGCCGGTGTTCAGACCGAGGACTACGATGACCTGGCGGGCCTGTTCAATCGCCCAGCGCACCTCCAGAGCCAGCCGGTCGCTGCCGCGCAGGTTACGGGTATCGCGCCAGACGCTCAGGCGACAGGTTTCCAGCGCCACCGCCAGGTCCTGGGCAAAGGCGGCGTCCGGCGGGGTGTGGCAAATAAAGAGGGAAGCATCGGCCATCGCGAGTTCCAGGGCGGTAGGGGAAGGTTATAACGATGAATAGCTTAACTTAAAAACAGGGGGATCGCCGCCCTTGAAATCAACCAGCGCGTCCCTATCTGGAAGCTAAGTTGGAAAGGCGTTCACACGAACGCCGCACGGTGAAAAGTGAGGAGGTTTAATCATGGCTCTGATGCGTTATGAACCCTTGAATCTGCTCAATCAGTTACAGCGGGAAGTGAACCGTCTGTTTGAAACCAGCCGGCTTGGCGATGAAGAAACCGGCCACATGCTGGCGGATTGGGCGCCGGCGGTGGATATCAAGGAAGAACCGGCGCAGTTCGTGATTCACGCAGACCTGCCGGGCGTGGACATCAAGGATATCGAGATCACCCTGGAGAATGGCGTGCTGACCCTGAAAGGCCAGCGGGCGGCTGAGAAGAAGGAGGAAACTCAGCAGTATCGGCGGGTCGAACGGGTGCGCGGCACGTTCCTGCGCCGGTTCTCGCTGCCGGATGCGGTGGATGCCGAGAAGGTGGCCGCCAGGTGCAAGGATGGCGTGCTGGAGGTGGTTGTGCCCAAGCGGGAGGCGGCGCAGCCCCGCCGGATTGCGATTGAAAGCTGATTGATGGCTCCCCACCCTCTTCCCCGCAGCGGGGGAGAGGACAGTCATTCCGCAGGACCCATCTC
Source organism: uncultured Candidatus Competibacteraceae bacterium (assembly GCA_937872125.1). Taxonomy (GTDB): domain Bacteria; phylum Pseudomonadota; class Gammaproteobacteria; order Competibacterales; family Competibacteraceae; genus Contendibacter. The sequence continues at coordinate 1,517 of CALMNY010000521.1, forward strand.
GACGGCGGCGCATGGGGTGACTACACTGGGTTGAAGTCCCAACAAAACCCGTGGAAACCACCATGCGCCGCGTCGTATTCAATCAGAAAGGAGGGGTGGGTAAATCCACCATCGCGTGTAATCTGGCCGCCATCAGCGCCGCCCGGGGGCGACGAACCCTGTTAGTGGATCTGGACCCCCAGGCCAACGCCTCGCGCTACCTGCTGGGCGCGGCCCTGGAAGAACAAAAGAAGACGCTTGCCCATTTTTTTGATGACATCCTGGCCTACAAGCTGTTCGCCGACAAGCCGGCCGCCTATGTCGTCGAGACCCGTTTCGCCAACCTGAGCGTGCTGCCATCCGATCCCCGGCTTGAAGAATTGCAGGTCAAGCTGGAGTCGCGCTACAAGATGTACAAGCTGCGCGAGGCGCTGGATACGTTCAAAGAGTTCGACGAGATTTTCATTGATACCCCGCCCGCGCTGAATTTTTTCACCCGTTCGGCGCTGATCGCCGCCGATACCTGTCTGATCCCGTTTGATTGCGACGATTTTTCCCGCCGCGCCCTGTACACGCTGATGGACAGCGTGCGCGAAATCCAGGCCGACCATAATCGCGCGCTGCGGGTGGAAGGCATCGTAGTCAACCACTATCAGGCCCGCGCCAATCTGCCGGCGCGTCTGGTGGAAGAATTGCGCGCCGAGGGCTTGCCGGTGCTGGAGGCGTTTCTGTCGGCCTCAATCAAGATCCGCGAATCGCATGCCCAGGCGCTGCCGATGATTTACCTCGATCCCAAACACAAGCTGAGCCGGGAATTCGAGGCGCTGTACCGTTTGCTGTCTGTCTGATCCCTTCAGCTCACTTTTGCATTGCAGCGAGGTCGCGCCATGAACGCCCCTGATTCCACTACTGTCGCCCGCATCGTCGAAGAACTGCGGCGCGCCCGCCGGCTGCTGTTCATCACCGGCGCTGGCATTTCCGCCGATTCCGGCCTGCCGACCTATCGCGGCATCGGCGGGTTGTACAACAACCAGACTACCGAGGAGAACTTTTCTATCGAAACGGCCCTGTCCGGTTCGATGCTGGAAGCCAATCCGGCCATCACCTGGAAATATCTGCATCAGATCGAAAACTCCTGTCGGGGCGCGCGGTTCAACGAGGCCCACGCCATCATCGCCGAGTTGCAGGATCGCTTCGA
>CALMNY010000522.1 GCA_937872125.1 uncultured Candidatus Competibacteraceae bacterium
TTCGGGGAGGCCAGAGGCGGTTCCGCCATCGCCCAGAAATCGAGAGCGGTCTGGCTGAAGTCACGGCCGGCTGTCTGCCAGAGGTGATGAGCGAGGTTACGAATCTCGGGTTCCAGATCGGGTTCCCTGGAGGGGTTATCCTGGGGTTGCGCGCTCATGGAATCAGCCCCTTACTCGCGGAAATTCTGTACTTCCATTCTCGCGGCGTCGCGGTCGGACACGTAGAAGTAGGTCTTGTCCTCGAAGAGGAACTGCGTGGTGCCCTCGGCGGTGTTGTACGTCAACGGCTGGGGTTTCATGCCCTCGAAGGTCACGTTCACGCGCCTTCCGCCGCGCCAGTTCAGGGTGATCGTCTGGTCGGGGTAACGGACGACGGTTTTGCCGCGACCGCCGGGCATCGCGCCCTCCACCGTGCACTTATAGCGATAGGGCTTGCCTTCGACCGTTACGCCGCACACCGTGGCGAACCGTCCGCTGCTGCTGCTGGGTCCCGGCGCGGGTGCGCGCTCCGCCGCCCCGCCCTGGCAATCGAAGTCCGGCGCCGTGACGATGGATTGGTAGCGGCCCTGGGCAGTGCGCACGGTGATGCACTGCCCGCTGCGGGCATGACGCCAGTTCGTGTAGCTGTCGCCGCCGGATTTTTCGCCCTTGACGAACTTGTAGCCCCGCTCTTGAAGGGCCTGCTCGCCGCTGCTGCCGCGCGCCCCGACCAGGTCTTGCAGGCCGGGGGCGGGGTCCTGCGCCCGCGCGGCTTGGGTAAAGATCAGGGCCGCGGCGAGCATTACTGCGGAACAACCAAGGATACGATGCGGCATGGTGCGAACTCCTGAGTGGATTTGTGGCGGGTATGGTTTTTTGAAAAGCGATAACCGACCATCACGCGGGTTGGGCGGAATCATAACGTTCTAACTTTTCGATGGAAATCAGGATTTCCCTGTAAGGATTTTCCTGACAGCGGGGTTCGCGGCCCAGCCGACAGGCTGGACGAAGTAATCACCAGGCCATAGAGTGTTGCAGCAGTGACATTGAATCCGAGGGTGAAAAGAGCGATCCGACCATGAGGCAGCCGGTTTCGACCAAGGTCGCCCGAATGTTGCGCGAGCTGGCGGCGGAGGCGCCAGTGAGCGTGCGGGTCAGCGGCGAGTGCATGGCGCCCCTGCTCGAATCCGGGGCGATGATCCAGGTGATCCGCCAGCGGGTTTACTGGCCGGGCGATCCGGTGGTCATCCACGCGCTGGATGGCCGCCTGCTGGTTCATCGCCTGCTGGGCGGCTATTCCAAAGGGCGGGGATGGCGCTGGTTGACCCAGGCTGATAATGCCCGCCGGCCCGATGCCGCCGTGCCGGGGGAACGGCTCATCGGCAGGGTGTGTGGCGGGGATTGCTCCGAGCGGCTGATTCGGGTGCCGCTCGCCGATCGCTGGCGCGCGGCGCGCCAATTGATCCGCTTTGGGCTGAGGCGCGCCGGCTTCCCGCTCTGAAAAAGATGGGCTGAACGGTTTTGCTGCCGCTGGCCGCTGGAGCGTCCGAGCCGCAGGTCAGCGCCAGTCCCGGGCAGAACAGGGGAGCGCCAAACTGGGTCGGTTGTTGTCCGGCCCACCGTCGGGCGGTGGCGACGGACAGGTGGCGCGCTCGGGCGAATACCGGTGAGTCATTCCAGATTTCGGCGATGGACTGCCGGTGCAGATTGCCCGCCGGCCAGCGCAACTGCAGGCAGGGAAACACGTTGCCGAAGGGATCGACGTGGATTTCCTCGCTGCCGGCCCCGCAGTGGTATTGATCCGTGGCATCCACCGCCGGGGGGGCGCACTCGTCGCCCGGACTCGGGGACGCCGTCTCCGGCTGTTCCGCGCGGCGTTGATCCGCGATCTCCCGCAAACGCGCCCAGCCGGCGGCCGAGGGCTGGAGCGCCATCGGCGCGGTGTCGCCGCCGCCGCGCGGGCCGACCGGTCCCTGGAAACGCAGCCGCACACCGAAGTCGTCGGCCAGCGCGAACATGGCGTCCAACTCGGTTTCGTTCCAGGCGGTCAGCGTGCTGAACAAGTTCATACCGATGCTTCAAGGAGTTGCTGCTCGCGCAGTTGGATAAGGAAGGCGTCCACGTCGGCGGCGATGGTGGTTTCCGGCGCCTCATACTCGGCGGCAAGCTGCTCGATCACCGCCCGCCGGGAACCCCGTTCCCGGATCAGTTCCAGGATCCGCAAGCCCTGGGCGTTGACGACGATCGCCACGCCCCGTTCGGGGTGGACGATCACGCCTTCCTCGTCAACGGCGCGGAAGCGGATCTGGGG
>CALMNY010000523.1 GCA_937872125.1 uncultured Candidatus Competibacteraceae bacterium
CTTAACGGGGGAGCCATATGCGCATCGGTCACGGTTTCGACGTTCACGCCTTCGGGCCGGGCGAGTTCATCACGCTGGGCGGTGTGCGCATCCCGCACACCCATGGGCTGATCGCTCACTCCGACGGCGATGTGCTGCTGCACGCGCTGTGCGACGCCTTGCTGGGGGCAGCGGGGCTGGGCGACATCGGCCAGCACTTTCCCGACAGCAGCGCCGAATTTAAGGATATTGATAGCCGCATTCTGCTGCGGCGGGTCGCGGCCCTGCTGCGGGAACAGGGTCTGGCAGTGGGCAATGCAGACGCCACGCTCTCCGCCCAGGCTCCGCGCATGGCCACACACATTCCCACCATGCGGGAACATATCGCTGCCGATCTGGCCGTCCTTCCAAACCGGATCAACGTCAAGGCCACTACCACGGAACGACTGGGCTATATCGGGCGCGGTGAAGGCATCGCGGTCCATGCAGTAGCGTTGCTGGTTTGAGCGGCCAGCACACCGGTTCCCGATTCTGCCCCTAACAGTTTGTCTCTATTGGATCGTCCAGCAGTTGGCTGGCGTGGACTACGAGGCCATCACGGCGATTGCACGCCGCAAATCCGGCGATGTTGACAATATCCTTGGCTGCGCCAAACGGCGGGGCATAGGCCAGTTCCAGAGGGCAGAGGTCTTCGACCGTCATGCTGGCCACGATCGCGGTCACCAACACATCCAGTCGCTTGTCAACCCCGGCAAAGCCGCTTTATGTAATATAAAATATAATATTTAAATATATTATTTTTGTATAACGTAAGGAGATCGGATGAATCCCAAAACGCCCACTTTAAGCATGGACCGGATGCGCAAAGCCGCCCGTGAGGCCATCGCGGTCTTGCATGCCCTGGCCAACGAAAATCGCTTGCTGTTGCTCTGCCAACTCAGCCAGGGTGAACAGTCTGTCAGCGAATTGGAAAAGTTGCTGGAACTCCACCAGCCGACGCTGTCCCAACAACTCGGTGTGTTGCGGAAGGAAGGGCTGGTCAATACCCGTCGCGATGGCAAGCGGATTTTTTACACGGTCGCCGATCCGAAGGTGCTGGTCCTGTTGAATACCCTGAGTGAACTGTATTGTCCCCAGGAGGACTGCCACCCCAGTCCCTGGCAGGGACCCTGACCTTTATCAATAGCCATTTTTTGGCTGGCCTCTGAGGGAATTCCTCGCCCCATGAAATTGCCGTGGAACCGAAAAAACCGGCCAAAACGCGAGCCGCCCAAGTCGCCGCCGGTTGAACTGTTAACTACTGCGGCGATGGGCTGGCTGTTGACTGCGCTGGCGCTGGCGGTTGCGCCCCAGACCAGCGAATTGCCGATGTGGTTGACCGTGCTGTTCGCCGCACTGGTCGGCTGGCGCGGGTTCTTGTTGTTCCGGGACCAGGCGTTGCCGCCGCGCTGGCTGCTGTTGATCGTGGCGCTGCTGGCTGGGGCCGGGGTGGTGATTGATTACCGGACCCTGTTTGGCCGTGACGCCGGGGTGGCGTTGCTGACCGCGATGACCGCCTGCAAACTGCTCGAAACCCGTGCTTTGCGCGATGGCGTGGTGCTGGTGTTCCTGGGGTATCTGCTGGTGATGAGCAATCTGCTCTACAGCCAGGAGATTCCACGCGTGGTCTACCTGCTGGCGGTGATCATCGTTATGCTGACCGCGCAGGTGTTGATCCATCGCCAGCACACCGGTTTGACTGCACTCGCCCCGCTCCGACTGACGGGGCGGATGGTGGTGCTGGCGGTTCCGGTCATGCTGATCCTGTTCGTGTTGTTCCCGCGCATTCCCGGCCCGCTGTGGGGGCTACCCAAGGACGCCTACCAGGGCCGCACCGGCCTGTCCGACCAGATGGAGCCAGGCACGATCAGTGAATTAAGTCTGTCTGATAAAGTCGCGTTCCGCGTTCGCTTCGCTGGCGCCCTCCCGCCGCCGAACCAGCGTTACTGGCGCGGGCCGGTGCTGTGGCATTTCGATGGCCGGCGCTGGACTCGCCCTGAGGAACTGCTGACCCCGACTCCGACCCCTTTCAGCGCGGAAGGCGCGGCGGTGGACTACACGGTGACTCTGGAGCCGAGCAACAAGAGCTGGCTGTTTGCGCTGGACTTGCCCGCCCGCCTGCCGCCGCGCGCCCGGATGACCCCGTCGTTTCAATTGCTGCGCGATCAGCCGGTCAACGAGGTCTACCGCTATGAAATGCGGTCCTATCCGGCGTATCGAACCGGGGAACTGACCGCGATGGAACGCAGCCGGGGCCTGCAACTGCCCTTGCGCGGCAATCCGCGCGCCCGGGAGCTAGCGGCGGACTGGCGTCAGCGCGATCCCCGGCCCGAGGCGCTGGTAATGTCGGCCCTGACCCTGTTCCGCGAGCAGTCGTTCTACTACACCCTGACGCCACCGTTGCTGGGAGGCGAAATCGTGGATGATTTTCTGTTCCGCACCCGGCAGGGCTTCTGCGAGCACTACGCCAATGCTTTTGTGTTTCTGATGCGGGCGGCGGGGGTGCCGGCGCGGGTGGTCCCCGGCTATCAGGGCGGGGAGATGAACGCGCTGGGTGGTTATATGATCGTGCGCCAGTCGGATGCCCATGCCTGGGCCGAGGTCTGGCTGGAAGGGCGCGGCTGGGTGCGGGTGGATCCAACCGGCGCAGTGGCTCCGAACCGGGTCCAGGAGGGCATCTACGCCGCCTTGTCTGATACGGGCCTCCTGCCATTCCTGGCCCGGCGCGGTGGTGACAGTGAATGGCTACGTCAGATGGCTATCAGTTGGGATACCTTGAACAGTGTCTGGAACGAGTGGGTGCTGGCCTACGGTCCAGACCGGCAGAAGGAATTCCTGTGGGGGCTGGGGTTTGGCCCGGTGGACTGGGGCGAGATGACGGTGGCGATGATGGTCGCTCTAAGCGGGTTTGGCGTGCTGTATGCGAGCTGGCGCTGGCGGCGGCGGCTGGCCCGCGATCCGGTGGCGCGCGCCTGGCAGCGGTTCTGCGCCCGGCTGGCCCGGCGCGGACTGGCGCGCGGCGCGACCGAAGGACCGCTGGATTTCGCCGGGCGGGTAGTGACGCAACGCCCGGAACTGGCGGAATCGGTGGGTGAAATCGCACGGCTGTACGCGGCCCTGCGCTACGGCCCGGTCGTACCGCCGATGGCCGTGCGCCGGTTACAACGGCTGGTACAGCGGTTCCGGGTGTGAGGGGCGTCGCGTGGGAGCAGGCTGACCCACTCCCGCGAGCATTCCATGCGGGCGCTTAGAAACTGGCCCACAGCCGAACCGCCACCAGGTTGTCTACATCATCCAGGATTTGATTGGCGACGGCATCGCCGGGCAGACCTGGCGCTTCTACATCGCGGAACTGGTAGTCCGCCAGCAGGCGGAAGTGCTCGTTGAACCGGTAGGTGATTCCCAGGGTCACGGTCTCAAACCGGCGCTCTGTGACTGGACTGTCCGTCCCGCGATGGAGTCGGTCGTAGCGGGCGCGCAGTTCCCAGTCCTTGAACAGGGTGTAACCGCCATCCACGTACCAGCCATCGGCCTCGTTGTCGGGGAGCACATTGTAGGAAGCGACCAGCTTGCCGTTGTTGCTGATCGTACCCGGCACCGCCCCGCCGTCGGCGCCGTCGAAGATCATGCCCTCCGCCTTGACCCATTCGCCGGCGGCCCGCCAGGGACCCCGGCGGAGGGTAGCGCCGACCCCGTAGCGCGTGCGATCAAAACTCTCCTCGTGCTGCGTGGCTCCGACCCGGAGGTCGCGTTCGCCCGTCTGGTACCAGGCGGTGAGCTTCAGTCCCTCCCGCAAAAGTCCCTTGCCGCCGAACACCCACTCCGAACTCCAGTAGAGATGCCAGTCCGGCTGTCCGCTCCCCCAGCCGTTGTAGACAGCCAGGCCCGAACCCGTGCTGATCATGGCCGCGTAGGTGTGCTCCCAGTCGCCGGTCTTGAAGGCGTCGAACACTTGCACGCCGGTATCGCGCCAGCCGCTGTTGGGACCGTTGAGGTCATTGGCGTCATTGGTCGGCGTGCCGTCGCTGTCGAAATAGCGTTCGTTGACGAGCTGGTCAACGACCGCTGACGGGTTGATGTAATCGCGCCTGACAACGGGCTGAAGACCTTCTTCGGAGCCGGGAAACATGAACTGGCCGACCCGGATCCGGGCGTGCGGAATCCAGTTGAACGTTACGCTGACGTCGGTGAATTTGACGTTGGGCGTACCGTTTCGTGAGATGCCGTTATCTCCCGCGAGGGGCGAGACCCAATAGTTCAACAGGCCGTCAAACAGTCGTCCGCGGACGCCCAGGCGCGCGTAGGAAATCTGGAATTCGGAAGAATCCTCCAGCCGGGGCGGAATCTGGTTCTGCATCATTGCCTGGCCCTGCCAGGGTCCGGCGGGCAGATCGCTGCCGGACGTACTCTGGTAATCGAGGCCAATGAAACCGAACGGTTTGATGACCGGCGCATCCGGTGGCTCGGTCCCTTGCAGCATCAGCCAGTTGATGGCGAACGCATCAGAAGCCACGAACAGCGCGGGCAACAGGAGGGTGGCGCGGGCGCGGCGCCGGTCAAACCAGGGGCGAAAGGTCGAAGGAGTCACGGAATGCTCTTTTTGTTGTGGTCGTGGGGCCAGCGCGGCGCCATGCCGGTCGTCCGGGATTGCTGCGCCGCGAGGTGATGAAAAAGAATCAAATCAAAATGCTAAGT
>CALMNY010000524.1 GCA_937872125.1 uncultured Candidatus Competibacteraceae bacterium
CCCGCCGCCAGCAGCCGTTTCATCGGAAATTCCGGCGAGGTGTGCAGATACAGCGGTTGCCCGCACCGCAACCCCGGCCCTGTGTAGACCGTGCTGAAACTGGCCAGATTCGGCTCGGTGATCGCTGCGGCGGATAACGCCGGCGTTTCCACTTCCAGCACGCCGCGCACCGCGAAGAAGGTTCGAATGCGCGCCAGTAACTCGGCCCGCAGGCGCAGCGTGGCGAGATCGGCGCTGGGTCGCCAGGCAGGATGAGCCACGAGGCGGCGCGCTGCCCGTTATTCCTTGACGCGGGACACGTATTCGCCGGTGCGGGTGTCCACCTTGATGACTTCGCCGTTCTGCACGAACAGCGGCACCCGGACCACCGCGCCGGTTTCCAGCGTCGCCGGCTTGCCGCCGCCGCCCGAAGTGTCGCCGCGCACGCCGGGGTCGGTCTCGACGATGGCCATGATCACGAAGTTGGGCGCGGCCACGCTCAGCGGCACGCCGTTCCACAGGGTCACCTGACAGATCGCCTCTTCCTTCAACCACTTGGCGGCATCGCCCACGGCGGCGGCATCAGCGGTCAACTGTTCGTAGCTTTGCGGGTCCATGAAATGCCAGTATTCGCCGTCGTTGTAGAGGTATTGCAACTCCACATCCACTACGTCAGCGCCTTCGGCGGTGTCGCCCGACTTGAAGGTGCGCTCGATGGTTCGCCCGGTTTTCAGGTTGCGCACCTTAACCCGGTTGAACGCCTGACCCTTGCCGGGCTTGACGAATTCATTTTCCACGATGGCGTAGGGATCGCCATCCAGCATGATCTTCAATCCGCTCTTGAATTCATTGGTACTATACGTCGCCATGCCAAATCTGCCTTCCGCTAGAGTAATGGAGTCACAAAAGCTGATTATGATACCGGCAAAGGCGCTGTCGCGTCAGGTTCCGTGCTGGCAGCGGGAATTGGCCCAGGCGATTACCGATCCGGCGGAACTGCTGCGGGAACTGGAACTCGACCCGGCGCTGTTGCCGGCGGCGCGAGCGGCGGCGGCGCGCTTCCCGCTGCGGGTTCCGCGCGGCTTCGTGGCGCGGATGCGCAAGGGCGATCCCGACGATCCGCTGCTACGCCAGGTTCTGCCGCTGGGCGCAGAGTTGGAAGCGACGCCGGGTTTCGTGAACGATCCGGTCGGCGACCGGGCGGCCCAGGCAGCGCCGGGAGTGCTGCACAAATACCACGGTCGCGCCCTGCTCATCGTCACCGGCGCCTGCGCCGTGCATTGCCGCTACTGCTTCCGCCGGGAATTTCCCTACGCCGAGGCTCATGCCGGGGTGGATGAATGGCGGCTGGCGCTGGCCTATCTGGCCAACGATCCCAGCATCCGCGAGGTCATTCTAAGCGGCGGCGACCCCTTGTCCCTGTCGGACCGGCGGCTGGGCGTGTTGCTGGCGGCGCTGGATCAAATCCCGCATCTGGAGCGGCTGCGCATTCACAGCCGGCAGCCGATTGTGTTGCCCGAACGGGTGGATGACGGGCTGTTGGAACGGCTCGCCCAAACCCGGTTGCGGCTGGTGCTGGTGGTCCACGCCAACCATCCGCGCGAGCTTGACGAAACTGTGCGCACGGCGCTGGCCCGGCTGGCGGCGACCGGCGTGACCCTGTTGAATCAGGCGGTGCTGCTGCGCGGCGTCAACGACTCAACTACAGTTCTGGCCGAATTGAGCGAGGCGCTGTTCGCTGCCCGCGTGCTGCCCTACTACCTGCATCTGCTCGACCCGGTGCGCGGCGCCGCGCATTTCGACGTGAACGAAACCGAGGCATCAGCTATCATAAAAACACTACGTCGGCGCTTGCCGGGCTATTTGACGCCCCGCCTGGTGCGTGAACAGCCTGGGCAACCGGCTAAAACCCTGGTGGGTTGATCAAGCGCCGCCAGCACAGTCTACGCTTTCCTTATATCAGGCTACGCCATTGGCAGAGGTTGGTACACGTGTCCAGTCTTTCCGTCCTCCATTTGCTCATCGTGGATCGTTCCCAATCCGACATCGATCATATTGTCCAAACTCTGCGCGGCGATGGCTATCAGATCGAAGTACTGAATACCGACCAGATGGAAGCCGCCCGCAATGCCATCGACTACCAGCCCCTGGACCTGATTTTGCTTCGGTTGGCTGAAGACCTGCCTACTCTCGCCGAAACGCGGTTAGTGGTGACCGAGGCCCGGCAGGACATTCCCGTCATCGCCGTGGTGGACGATGCAAGCCGCGCCCAGTATCGGCCAGCCCGGTTACTAAACGAAGGCGCCGACAACTTTTTCTATCTGGATGACGCGGATCATCTGATGACGGTAGTGCGCGCGGAACTGCGCCACCTGCAGGCGCGCAAGCGCGAACGGTCCTTCGAAATCCGGTTCAAGGAAAGCGAGAACCGAACTCAGGCGCTCCTGGAAAACATCCAGGAAGCCATCGCCTACATTCACGAGGGCGTCCATGCGTATGCCAATCCCGCTTACCTGCGCCTGTTTGGTTACGAAGACCGGGATGAGTTGGCCACGATCCAACTGGTCCACATGGTGCCGCCCGGCTACCGGGATGCGCTCAAAAGCGTCTTGCGCCGCAGCATCCGCTCCGGCAAGGCGGTCGAGCCGGTAGATTTGGTCGGGGTGCGCCGCAACGGCCAGACGTTCCCAATCCTGCTGGAATGCGCGCCTACCCGCATGAACGATGAACCCTGCACCCAGATCATCGTGCGCGACGCCACGCCGAAGGAAAGCGAATACGACCGGCAGCTCGAAAATCTGCTCAAGTTCGATGAAACCACCGGGTTGTACAGCCGGCGCTTCTTTATGGAGGCGCTGGAAATCAACCACAACGGCGCCGTGTTGTATATCCTGTTGAAGGATTACGCCGCTATCCGTTACGCCATGGGCTTCGAAGCGATCGAACAGTTCGTAATCGAAGCCGCCGGGCTGTTCAAGGAAATGCTGACGCTCGATGATGTCGCTGCCCATTTTGCCAGCGGCGTGTTTACGATTTTCGTCCCCGCAAACTCACCGACCCAGCCGCAGGATTTGGCCGAACGGATCCGCGCGGCCATTGCCGGACACAGTTTTCAGGTGGGTGGCAAACTGTTTACGACGACCTGTTGCGTGGGCGTCTGCCTGGCGCACGATGCGAGTGAGAGCGCGATTCAGATTCTGTCGCATGCCGATCGCGCCTGCGAAATCGCCCGGCAGAAAGGGGGCAATCAGATCGAAGTTTACATACCGCCCAAGGAGGAACAGCGCTCAGGTCGGGCTGTCATTAGCCCTCAGGATGAGGCGATCCTGCACCTGATACGAACCGCGCTGAGCAAGGGACGGTTGAGCCTGATGTATCAACCGATTGTCAGCTTCGAAAACGCCGAGGAAGCCCGCTACAAGGTTTATCTGCAACTCATGGATGAAGAGGACAAGCCGCAAAATATGGACAAACTGGGTTCCGTAGCGGTGCGCTACAATATCATGGGCGCGCTGGACAAATGGACGATTATCCGGGGAGTGGGGATGCTCCTGGATCTGCAGCGCGCCGCCATCAAACCGCCGATCCTGTTTATCCGTATTTCTCAGAACTCGCTGGCCGACAAAGAGTTTTTTGACTGGCTCAAGAAACGCCTTCAGGATAGCCGGGTGGCCGGCAGTTCTCTGGTGCTGGAGATCAAGGAGGCCAATGCCGAAGACCGTTTCGAGGAGACCAAGCAGTTGCGCGCCCGTTTGCCTGAATTGGGGTGCGGGCTGGCGCTCTCGCACTTTGGCGGCAAAACGCATTCCGAGCGGTTGCTTAAGGAACTGGTCCCCGATTACATCAAGCTGGATGGCAGCCTGATCGAGCGGTTGGCCAAGGCCAAGGATGAGAATAGCCGCAGAGCGATGGCGGATCTGGCGCAGCAGGCGCAGAAACTGAAAACCCGCGTGGTGGCCTCCGGCGTTTCCACTGCCCCTCAGATGGCCAGCATCTGGCAATTCGGCGTGACCCTGGTCCAGGGCAACATGGTGGCCGAGGTTAGCCCCAGGCTGGATTTTGACTTCAAGCAGTTCGCCGGCTGACTGGAAGCCAGCGTTCAGCCGGCCGGGCGGCTGAACGCCGG
>CALMNY010000525.1 GCA_937872125.1 uncultured Candidatus Competibacteraceae bacterium
GGTCATCTGGGTCAGCGCCCCGCCTTCCTGAGCGTCTTCCTCGATCAGGTCGTCGGCCAGGATCACCGCGAACGGCTCTTCACCCACCACCGGCCGGGCGCACAGCACCGCATGACCCAGCCCCAGCGCCTCGGCCTGGCGGACATAGACACATTCCACCCGGGGCGGCACGATGTTGCGCACGATCTTTAACAGATCGTTTTTGCCGCGCGCCTCCAGTTCCACCTCTAATTCATAGGCCTTGTCGAAATGATCGGCAATGGCGTTCTTGGTGCGCCCGATGATGAACACCAGGGTTTCTACCCCCGCCGCCACTGCTTCCTCAACCCCGTACTGGATCAGGGGCTTATCCACGATGGGCAACATTTCCTTGGGACTGGCCTTGGTCGCGGGCAGGAACCGCGTCCCAAGGCCGGCCACGGGGAAAACCGCCTTGCGCACTTGCCGTTTCACCTTTATTTACCTCTCGCTGATTGTTTACGCTTTGCTTTTAATTGCTTTAAAAAAGGGCGCTCATCGCGCCCTTTTCCGTGGGTCAATGCCCGATCCGATCAGGTATTGATCTTGTGCAGGGCGCGGCCATGAACCGACAGCGCCGCCTCGTGCATCGCCTCATACAGGGTCGGATGGGCGTGGATGGTGCGGGCCAGGTCTTCGCTGCTGGCGTGGAACTCCATCGCCAGCACGGCTTCCTGCACCAGTTCGGACGCGAACGGGCCGATGATATGGCAACCCAGCAGCGTATCGCTCTCGGCGTGGGCCAGAATCTTGATCATGCCGGTCGCGGCTTCCATCGCCTTGGCGCGACCGTTGGCGGCAAACGGGAAGCTGCCGATCTTGTAAGGAATGCCCTCGGCCTTCAGCGCCTGCTCGGTCTTGCCGACCCAGGCGATTTCCGGATTGGTGTAGATCACCCAGGGAATGGCGTCGTAGTTCAGGTGCCCGTGCTGGCCGGCGATGTTCTCGGCCACCATGATGCCTTCCTCGGACCCCTTGTGCGCCAGCATCGGCCCGCGCACCACGTCGCCGATGGCGTAGACGCCCGGAATGTTGGTCTCGCAGGTGTCGCCAACGTGAATGTAGCCACGCTCGTCGAACAGCAGTCCTGATTCGGGCGCGGCGACGTTGTCGGTATTGGGCCGGCGGCCCACCGACACCAGCAGCTTGTCCACTGTGATCTCGTGATCACCGTCCTTATCCTTGAAATGAACCTTGACGCCATCAGCGGTCTTTTCGGTCGCGGTCACCCGCGTCCCCAGCCGAATGTCCAGCCCCTGCTTCTTGAACTGGCGCAGGGCGTCGCGGGCGATCTGCTGGTCGGCCAGGGCCAGGAAATCCTCGACCGCTTCCAGCATGATGACCTTGGAACCCAGCCGGTTCCACACGCTGCCCAGTTCCAGACCGATTACCCCGGCCCCGATCACGCCCAGGGTCTTGGGCACGGTGCGGAAATCCAGCGCGCCGGTCGAATCCACGATCAGCCCCTCGGCGTTGTCCGCTGGCGCCGCGCCGATGTCAATCGGCCTGGAGCCGGTGGCGATGATGACATGGTCAGCGCTGACCACGTCCACCGACCCGTCGCGGGCGGTGATTTCGACCTGGCGGTCGGCCAGCAGCTTGCCGTGGCCCCTGAGCCACTCGACGCCGTTGGCCTTGAACAGCGCGCTGATGCCGTTGGTCAGTTGCAGCACGATGTCTTCCTTGCGCGCCATCATCTTGTCGAGGTTGAGCGTGACGCCTTCGACATGGATGCCGTGGCTGTCCACGCCTTCCTTGAGTTGGTGATAATGTTCGGACGATTCGAGCAGCGTCTTGGACGGGATGCAGCCCACGTTCAGACAGGTGCCGCCCAGAGCCGGCTCGTTCTTGAAATTGATCCACTTTTCCACGCAGGCCGTTTCCAGTCCGAGCTGCGCGCACCGGATCGCCGCTACGTAACCGGCTGGACCGCCGCCGATGACCACTACATCGTAAGTCTTAGCCATTGCTTGCACCTTCAATTCAGGGTGAGGGGCGAATCCGCCGTTAGACGTTCAGCAGCAGCCGGGCCGGGTCTTCGATGCCTTCCTTGATCGCAACCAGGAAAGTCACCGCCTCGCGCCCGTCAATGATCCGATGATCGTAGGAGTGAGCCACGTACATCATCGGCCGGATCACTACCTGACCGTTCTCCGCCACCGGCCGATCCTTGGTGGCGTGCATGCCCAGGATACCGCTCTGCGGCGGGTTCAGGATCGGGGTGGACAACAGCGAGCCAAACACACCGCCGTTAGTGATAGTGAAGGTGCCGCCGGTCATTTCCTCGACCGTCAGCGTCCCCTCCTTCGCCTTCTTGCCGAACTCGCCGATGGCCTTCTCGATGTCGGCCACGCTCATCTGGTCAACGTCGCGCAGGATCGGCACCACCAGACCGCGCGGCGAGGACACCGCTACGCCGATGTCGTAGTAGCCGTGGTAAACGATGTCGTTGCCGTCAATCGAGCCGTTGACCGCCGGGAACTGCTTGAGCGCCTCGACCACCGCCTTCACGAAGAAGCCCATGAAGCCCAGCCGCACGCCGTGCTTTTTCTCGAACTGATCCTTGTAGCGGGCGCGCAGGTCCATCACCGGCTTCATGTTGATCTCGTTGAACGTGGTCA
>CALMNY010000526.1 GCA_937872125.1 uncultured Candidatus Competibacteraceae bacterium
CGCGTAGATCACGCCTGCGCCGCCGCCATAGGAGCCGTCGGACGGCACCGACAGGCGGCCCCAGTCGCCGTCCGGGGTGCCCAGCGCCCAGTCGCGCATGTGGTCAATGGCCGAGGAGGCGGCGGAAGCGGCGGAGGACGCGCCGCGCGCCTTGATGATCGCCGCGCCGCGCTGCTGCACGTCGGGGATGAAGGTGTCGCGGTACCAGCTCTGCTCGACCAGCTTGGTCGCCGCCTGGCCCTTGACGGTGCATTGGCTGATGTCGGGATACTGGGTCGAGGAGTGGTTGCCCCAGATCGTCATCTTCCTGATGTCGTTGACGTGGCTGCCGGTCTTCTCGGCCAACTGGCTCAGGGCGCGGTTGTGGTCCAGCCGGGTCATGGCGTGGAACCGGCGGCGGTCCCGATCCGGGGCGCTGCAGGCGGCAATCAGCGAGTTGGTGTTGGCCGGGTTGCCGACCACCAGCACCCGGATATCATCGGCGGCATAGTCGTTGATCGCCCGACCCTGCGGCCCGAAGATGGCGCCGTTGGCGGTCAGCAGGTCTTTACGCTCCATGCCGGGGCCGCGCGGGCGGGCGCCGACCAGCATGGCGAAGTTGGCGTCCTTGAACGCCACTTCCAGCTTGTCGGTGGCGACCACGCCGGCCAGCAGCGGGAACGCGCAGTCGTTCAATTCCATCACGACACCCTGGAGCGCCTGGAGCGCCGGGGTGATTTCCAGCAGTTGCAGGATCACCGGCTGATCGGGACCCAACATGGTGCCCGAAGCGATGCGGAAGGCCATGGCATAGCCGATGTTGCCGGCGGCGCCGGTGATGACGACGCGAACGGGTGCTTTCATGCGTGTGCTCCTTGGTTGTTAACAATGAAGCCAGGGTGGCTGAGGATGCTCCGGGGCCGTGATCGAAACCCGATCCCGGAACTGAAGATGACAACGGTGGACATGTGGTGGTTGAAACCTGCCCGGTTGGCGGCCGAAACCGCAACGCTGTTTTTTTATAATCAACGCCGACCGATCACGGCGGCGTCTGGCTTTAAAGTGCAAAAATAGTAACGTAGATTGCCGTGTTTTGAAACGAATGCCGGTTTTCCCCATGAGGATCTGTTGAGCCATGAGCAATTCCTTCACCCGAGGCGCGGGCTATGTGCTGACCGGCTTGCGCTGGCTGCCCAAGGCGGGCCTGCGCAGTTTCGTGGCGATTCCGCTGCTGATCAACACCCTGCTGTTCGGCGGCGGCATCTGGCTGGCCGCGAGCCAGTTGCAGCGGCTGGACCAGGCGGTGCAAGGCTGGCTGCCGAACTGGCTGGCCTGGCTGCACTGGCTGTTGTGGCTGCTGTTCATCCTGACGGTGCTGGTGGTGATCTTTTACGCCTTTTCGCTGGTTGCCAACGTCATTGCCGCCCCCTTTAACGGTCTGCTGGCCGAACGAGTCGAAAAGATGGTCCATCCCGATGGCCGCGTCCCACCGCCGCCTGCCGAATCGTCCTGGCGGGACGTGCTGTTCACGCCGCTGGCGGAGTTGCGCAAGCTGCTGTACTTCGTGGCCTGGGCGATTCCGCCGCTGCTGCTCTCCTTCGTCCCGGCGGTCAACGTCGTGGCGCCGGTGGTGTGGGCGGTTTCGACGGCCTGGATGCTGGCGCTGGAGTACGCCGACTATCCGCTGGGCAATCGGGGAATGAACCTCCAGACGCAGCGCCAACTGCTGCGCCAGCACCCGCTGCTGACCCTGGGCTTTGGCGCCATGACCCTGTTGCTCATCCTGATTCCAGTGCTGAACTTCCTGGCGATGCCGGCGGCGGTGGTCGGCGCGACGTTGATGTGGAATAAAGAGTTGTCGGATTCGCCATGAACGATGCAACACGCTGGCGAGGCCGGGTTTTGCGCTGGCTTTACACCGGGCTGCTGTACCTGATCCTGCCGCTGGCGCTGCTGCGGCTGTACTGGCGGGGGCGGCAGGATAAGGGGCATCGCCAGCGCTGGCGTGAGCGGCTCGGCATCATTCCAACCCTGCCTGCTGGCGGCCTGTGGGTTCACGCCGTGTCCGTAGGCGAAACCCGCGCCGCCCTGCCGCTGATCCGGGCGCTGCTGGAACGGTATCCCGACTGGCCGCTGCTGGTGACGACCACCACCCTGACCGGCTCCCGCCAGGTGCGCGAGGCGCTGGGCGAGCAGGTTCAGCATGTCTACGCGCCTTACGACTTGCCGGGCGCGGTGGCGCGGTTCCTGCGGCAAACCCGGCCCCGGCTGGCGGTGATCATGGAAACCGAGTTGTGGCCGAACCTGCTGCGGCAATGCGCGGTCGCCGGCATTCCGACGCTGATCGCCAACGCCCGGCTGTCGGAACGGTCGGCGCGCGGCTATGCCCGGATTCGCGGGCTGACCGCGCCCATGTTGCGCGACATCACCCTGATTGCCGCCCAGGCCGAGGCCGATGCCGAGCGGTTTCGCGCCTTGGGCGCACCCCACGTGCAAGTGACCGGCAACCTCAAATATGACCTGGCGTTGCCGAACGATCTGCCGGAGCAGGGGCGGCGCCTGCGACGGGAACGGCTGGGCGAGAATCGGCCGGTGTGGATCGCTGCCAGCACCCATGCCGGCGAGGACGAACAGGTGCTGGAGGCCTTTGCAACACTTCGCGCCCACTGGCCGGAACTGTTGTTGCTGCTGGTGCCGCGCCACCCGGAACGATTTGATAGTGTCGCGGCATTATGCCAGCAGCGGGGTCTCAGCGTGATCCGACGCAGCGAACAGCGGCCCTGCGCGTCGGACACCGCCGTATTCCTTGGCGACAGCATGGGCGAATTGCTCTTGTTCTACGCCGCCGCTGACCTGGTTTTTGTCGGCGGCAGTTTAGTTCCTACGGGCGGCCATAACGTGCTGGAGCCGGCGTTGCTGGGGTTGCCGGTGTTGTTCGGCCCGCACATGTTCAACTTCACCGAAGCGGGCGAACGGTTGCTGGAAGCAGACGCGGCTTGGCGGGTTGCCGATGCGGCGGAACTGGCGGCGCAGGTGGATCGGCTGCTGACTGATTCCGCGTTGCGTCAAAATGCCGGCCAGCGTGGCCAGGCGGTGGTGGAACGGCATCGTGGGGCGCTGGCGGCGCTGCTGGACTGCATCAGAATGTTGCTCTTGCAACAATCGGTTCGTTCTTAGGACAGCCTTTTAAGCAGGCGGCTGATCTCGTTCCCGGTTCCCGTCGCAGGAACAGCCAGAGGGGCAGGATCGTCAGGATCAGACCGAAGACCACTGCCTGCGCCAGGGTGGCGATGACCACCGGATAGCCCCACTCCAGCAGCGACAGGCCGCCGCGGTCTTTCAGAGCGAGGATTTCCGGCAGGGTGTCCCAGCGGAAGAAGTGAAAGAAATAGGGACGGTCGTCGGTGGCGGGCGCGATGGCGAACTTGTAGCGGTCCACGAACTCCGCCCGCCGGTCGGACAGCAGCGCCGCCGCGCCTTCGTAAAAATAGGGCCGGTCCAGGATGTTGTAGCGGTTGGCCGCGTCGGGCGTCATGCCGGGATACCAGACCGGATCGAAGGCGCGAGCCGCACAGAACGCCTGAATCGCCACAATTTCGGCGGGGGTGAAGGGGCCGTTTTTCACCAGCAGGGTCGTGGTCTTCCAGCCCCGGATCATCGCCAGCCGCGCGCCGGGATCGGTCTCGCCCCCGGCTTCCAGCGCCGCGACCGCTGTCGCGAACAGCTTGAGCGCATCGCGGGGCGGCAGGTTCACCCAGCGGGTGATCGCCAGCAACCCGCCGGGCCGCAGATGGTCCAGATCGGCGCGCAGGGCTTCGACCGTGTAGAGATAACTTTCGGCCAGCCCGTGCAAACCCGCCGCTGCCGCTGAAAAGGCGTCCAGCAGCGCGACCTGGATCAGATCGAAACGGGCGGCGCTGGCCGCGACGAAGCCGCGCGCCTCCCCAAGATGCAGCCGCACGCCCGGCAGGCTGTAGGGCCGGCCGGAAAAGTCGCCGAACCGCTCCTGCACCAGCGCCACGACTTGCGGGTTCAATTCCACCGCGTCCACAGTCCGCGCCCCCAGTGCCAGCGCCTGCAGGATGTCGCTTCCCCCGCCTGCGCCCAGGATCAGCACTTCGGGATGTTGCAACAGATGGTAGGGCAGGGCCGAGGTCAGAAAATCCAGATAGGCCAGTGGCTCCCAGCGGCCATCGAAGCGGTTGATGGTGGTCAGGCCGTCCCCATCGGTGAACAGCGCCAGTTGCGGCGGCGGTTCGGCGCTGGCCAGCAGGCTCAGGCCCGGCGCGTGGCGGAACGGCACGCTGGGACTCTCGACCACCGTCACCACGCCCAGCGGGCTGGAAGTCTCGGCCACCACCCGCGCGCCCGTGACCTGCAGGGTCTGGGCCAGTTCCTTGTAGGGCGAGGACTGCAACGCGGTCCAGGACGCGGGCAAGGCGAGAATGACAACCGCCGCCAGGGCGAAGCCGGCCACGCTTCGGCGCAAACCGCTGCGCCAGACCGCCACCGCGCCGGCGGCCAGGCCCGCTGCCGCGACCAGGCGCAGGGCGATTTCCGGCCGCAGCGCCAGCAGCAGCGCGACGCTGCCCAGACCGCCCGCCGCTGCACCGGTGATGTCGGCGGCATACAGGCGCGGGATGTGGGCGGGAAAGCAGGTGAAGCTCAGACAGATGGCGGTCGCGGCGCAGAAAAAAGGGACGATCAACAGAGCGTAGATCAGCGCCAGCCGCGCCAGTTGCCGGGAATCCCAGAGGATTTCCAGGGCGTTGAAACCGACGTGCTGGGCGGCGAGAAAAGACAATAGCGCGGTTGCGCCGAACAGGCTGGCAGCGGCGGCGAACGCGCCGGTGAAGCGCGCCCGCAGCGGACGCTGGGCCAGGGTCACGACCGCCCCCGCCGCCCCGTAGCCTAGCAGCGCCACGCTGATCATCATGTAGGCGAAGTGATGCCACTGGATGATCGAGAACAGCCGCATCAGCAGGATTTCGTAACCCAGGGCGGCG
>CALMNY010000527.1 GCA_937872125.1 uncultured Candidatus Competibacteraceae bacterium
CGCCCCCCCCCCCCCGCCCCCCGCCCCCCCCCGCCGCCCCCCCCCCCCCCCCCCCCACCGCCCCGGCCGGCCCCGCCCCCCACGCCCCCGCCGCCCCCCCCGGCGGCGCCCCGCACCCCCCGCTGATGCCTGAGGAACCCGCGATGACTGACCACCACGATGAACTGGATGCCGACTGGGCGGCGGCGATGCATGAGATCGCCGCCCGCGAGGGGGCGCCCGACGCCGCCCCGGCCAGCGCGCCCCCGGCGCGAGCTCCCGCCGGCCCCCTCCCGGCGTCCGCCCCGCCGCCCCCCGCCGCCCAGGAGCTGGATTTCCTGCTGCATGTCGCGGTGACGCTGACCGCGGAACTGGGGCGCCGCAAACTGCCGATTCGCGACCTGCTCACCCTGACCCCGGGCACGGTGATCGACCTCGACACCCACAGCGGGGATCCGATCCAGGTGCTGATCAATGGCACCCCGGTCGCCACCGGGGACGTGGTGATGATCAACGAGCAGCTCGGCATTCGCTTGACCGACATCATCACCCCCGCCGAGCGCCTGCTGCAGGCGCGGCCATGAGCGCCCCCGCCGCGGGGGCGCTCGATCTCCCCCAGCTCGTCCCCGGCGCCACCCCCCCGCCGGCGCTCCCGGCCGCCCCCGGGCTGAGCGCCCTCCCCGTGGGCGTTGCCGAGGTGGCGGGGGCGCTCCTCGTGGTCATCGCCCTGTTGCTGGTCACGCTCGGGCTGCTGCGCCGGCTCGCCCCCCCCCGCCTGGGGCCCTATCCCCTGAAGGTGTTGGGCAGCGTCGCCGTGGGCCCGCGCGAACGCCTGGTGACCGTGGCCGTGGCGGATACGATCCTCCTGCTGGGGGTAGGCGGGGGCGGGGGCGTGCGCATCTTGCACACGCTGCCCGCGCCCCCCGGCGCCGCGCGGGCGGCGGACCCGGCGCCGGCCGCGGAGACGCCCGATGCCTAAGCGCCGCTACCCCGGCTGGGCGCGGGGCGCCGGGCTGCTGCTGGGGGGGCTGCTCCTGCCCGCCGTGTGCGCCGCGCAGGCGCTGCCCGCCGTGACCGCCACCCCGGACGCGGCCGGCGGGGCGACCTACAGCCTGACCATCCAGACCCTGTTGCTGCTGACCCTGCTCAGCTTCCTCCCGGCGCTGGTCCTGCTGATGACCAGCTTCACCCGGATCATCATCGTCCTGTCGCTGTTACGTCAGGCGCTGGGCACCCAGACCGCCCCGCCCAATCAGGTCCTGCTGGGCCTGGCGCTGTTTCTGACCCTGTTTATCATGCAACCGGTGGCGAACACGATCTACACCGAGGCCTACCTGCCCCTGGCGCGCGCGGAGATCAGTTTCGAGGAGGCGGCAGGACGCGCCGCCGTCCCCCTCAAGCGCTTCATGCTCAATCAGGCCCGCGAGCCGGATCTCGACCTGTTCGTCAGTCTCGCCGGCCTGGCCCCGGTGGCGACGCCGGACGAGCTGCCACTGCGGGTGGTGGTGCCGGCCTTCGTCACCTCGGAGTTGAAAACCGCGTTCCAGATCGGTTTTATTATTTTCATCCCCTTCCTGGTCATCGACCTGGTGGTGGCGTCCGTGCTCATGTCCATGGGCATGATGATGATGTCGCCGATCCTGATCGCCCTGCCGTTCAAGATCATCCTGTTTGTCCTGGTCGACGGCTGGACCTTGCTGGTCGGCTCCCTGGTGCAGAGTTTCGTCCCCTGAGCGCCGGCGTCAGCGGCCGCGCGCGGGCGCGACCTGGATTTCGCCACTGGCCACCCGCCGGGTGGTGAGCAGCCCGGTGGTCAGCCCCTCCTCGTAGTTCAGGATGAGGAAGTCCTCCCCGCCCTGCGCCCGCGCCAGGTGCTGACCACAGCGGGCGAAGGCCAGGCGCGCCTCGCCCACGCCGCCCGCGGCCAGCACCGACTGCGCCAACTGCAGGTGATAGCGGTCCGCCGCCAGCTGGGTGACCGCGATGTCCCAACCAGGCGCGCGCTGATCCGTGACCGGCCACGTCCGCGCCGGTCCGGCGCCCGGCGCGGGCGCGGGCTCGCCAGGCGCCGGGCGGGTCCCCAGCACCCCGGTGTCCGTCAGCCGTGGCGCCGGCCGCCCCACCACGCCGGTATCGGTCACCACCCCCGGCGCGCCGCCGGCCTGGACCGGGGCCAGCAGCACCCCGAGCAGCAGCGCGCCGCTCAGCGCCCCCCGGGCGCCCCGCACCCGGATCATTGCAGGTAGGAGAACAGCGTCAGGCCGCTGATTTTCATGAAGGTCTGTTGCGCCGCCTGCAGCATGGTCTGTTGCCGGGCAAAGCGCGAGATGGCCTCGGCGTAATCAATTTCCTGATAATTGGCCAGCATGGTGCGCAATTGCAGGTCGGTTTCCTCACTGATCAGCCCCAGCTGTTCCAGTTCCACCGCATGGGCGCCGATGCGCGCGCGCACGTTCAGCACGTTGTCGAGCGCCCGGTCGAGCCCGCTGATCCCGCGGTCCAGGGCCACGCTCAGCCCCCCCTCCTCCGGCACCGGCCCCTCCAGCGCGGTGATGAAGTCGGCCACCGTGGCGAACAGGTCGCCAAACACCGCCTGCCCCGGCAGGGTGACGCCAATGTCGCGCGACAGGGAGACGCGCATCTCGCGCACCCCGTCATCGCCGACGTAGGTCACGCCGGTGGCGAGGTCGCCCTGAAACGGCGGCGCATTCGATTCGTGGCCGCCGAACATGTAGTTGCCATGGATGTCGCGGGCGTTGCCCAGCGCCAGCAGGGTGCCGAACTGCTCGCGCAATTCCCGGGCGATGATCTGCCGGTCGGCCGCGGACAGGGTGCCGTTCGCCCCGTAAATGAACCGTTCGCGCAGATGCTGGAGGTTTTCCGTGACCCCGGCGAGCGTGCCTTCCAGGAGCTGCATCGTTTCCTGGGCGTACGCCTGGTTACGGATCATCTGGTCGTTAATGGCAATCGACTGGGACAGCGCCAGGGCGCACGCCGCGCCGGAGGGATCGTCCGACGGCGTGAGGATGCGCTTGCCGGAGGACAGCTGCTGGGAGGTTTTGAGCAGCTCACTCGATTGCCGCAGCATCGAGGTGGTGCTGCGATCAAACATCAGGTTGGTCGAGATGCGAAACACGGGGGGCTCCTCGGGTGGATTAGCGCATGGCCGCCAGCAGGTCATCAAACAGCCGTTGCGCCACGGTCATCAGGCGGGCGGAGGCCTGGTAGGCGGTCTGAAACCGCACCAGGTTGGCCGCCTCCTCGTCCAGATTGACGCCGGACAGGCCCTCGCGCGTCGCCATGGCCTGTTTCAGCAGGGATTCCTGCGTCTGCTCGCCGATTTGCGCCGAGCGCGAGCGGCTGCCGATGATGCTGACCATGGAGGCATAGGCATCGCCCAGGGTGCTTTCCGGCGTCGCGCTCCCCGTGGCGTGCCCCAACAGCAGCCGGGTGGTCTGCAGCGCGCCCAGGCGGTTGGCATTGCGGTTGTCGGCGAAATCACTGAACGGCGCGTCGTCCGCCGCGGGCTCGTCGGACGCCAGCGCCGCGGCAAAGCCGCGCGGATCGCGCAGGGCGACGCCAATTTCCAGGCCCGCGTGGCGCGTCGGCCGGATGATGGCCGTCTGCCCCGCCGCCAGCCCGCCGGCGCGCGGGGTGATCAGCAGCCCTTCAAAGTCCACCGTGCTCTCCGCCGCCAGCCCGCTGCGACGCGCCCCGGTCGCGAGGTTGGTGACGGTATAGGCGGCGCCATCGAATTCGAGTTCGTAATCGGCGTCGGTCAGCGCCCCCAATGCCGTGTGGTCGACCGTCACCGTCGCCGCCCCGCCGGGGGCGGTGTACACGGCGGGCACGGTAAAGAGCGGCTGGCCCGCGCCGCCGTAGAGGTCGATGCCCTGGGCATGTTGTTCGTTAAAGGCGATCGCCAGCGTCGTCGCGAGCAAGCCGATGCGGTTTTGGGCGAAATCCAGGGTTTCCCGGCGGAATTGCATCAGCGCGCCCAGGGACCCGCCGCCGCCGAGCAGGTCTTCCGGCAAGGCGATGCGCGAGCCATCCGCCGCCTGCAGGGCGATCTGCGTGCGCGTCGGGTCCTCGCCCGCGGTAAAGGCGGTCAGGACGCTGGCGGTGGAGCCGACCACCAGGGGCTGGCCGGAGCCCATGTACACCGTCATCTGCCCGTCGGCCTGCAGCACGGCCGACGCCTTGACCAGCCGGTTCAGCTCCAGCAGCTGCTGATCGCGCTGATCGCGCAGGTCGTTGGCCGGCTGGCCGCCCCCGGCGCTTTCGCTGATGACGATTTGCTGGTTGATCGTGGCGATGGCGTCGGAGTAGCGGTTCACGTCGGCAAGATTTTCCGCGATCCGTCCCTCCACCCCCAGCCGGACGTCCTCCAGTTGCCCGGTGAAGGAGTGGAAGCGCGCCACCAGGTTTTCCGCGCTGGACAGAAAGGCGATGCGCGCCGGCACCGACGAGGGTTCATTGGCGATGTCGTGCACCGCGGCAAACAGCCGGTCGATGCTGGCGGACAGGGCGGTCTCGGGATCGGCGAAAATGTTGTCGAGCATGCCGACCTGCCCGCGGTAGGCGCTGTGCGCGGCGAGACTGGTCTCGCTGTTGCGGATCTGGTTCTCCAGGAACTGGTTATAGGAGCGCATCACCGCCTCGACCTGCGCCCCCTGGCTGGCATAGCCGTAGCCGGTGCGGATCGGCGGCGGCGTCGTCTGCAGCGCCGTTTGCCGGTGATACCCCGGCGTCGCCACGTTGGCGATATTGTGGCTGGTCGTGGCCAGTTGATGCTGCGCGGCCAGCAGGCCGGCGACCCCGATATTGAGCAAACTCTGCATCCCGTTACCTGCGTGGCTGATCTGGATTCCCCCACCCCGGCGGCGCGCCCGGGCGGGACGGCGTTAACTGGTGACCGGCGCCCGCTGGCGCAGGGTGGGCCCGGTGATGATGCGCTCCAGCTTGGCGGCATAGCCGGGGTCCGTGGCGAAGCCGGCCTGGTGCAGGGTGCGGGCAAACGCCGCTGCCTCCCGCTGGCCCAGCACCGCGGCATACCGCGGGGCCTGGGTCAGCAGGCGGGCGTAGTCCGCAAACGCGTCCGCATAGGACTCGTACATCCGGAACGTGGCGTGCTCGGTCACCGGGGCCCCCGCGGCATACTCCCGGACCGGCAGGGACAGCGTCGGCCCGTCCCAGCGGCTTCCCGCCTTCAGATTGAATACGTTATATGACGACATTCCCTGGGCATTCTTGAGCACTTTTTCGCCCCAGCCGGTTTCCAGCGCCGCCTGCGCGACCAGGAAGCGCGCGGGTATGCCGGTGGCGGCGCTCGCCGCCTCGGCATGCGGCCACAGGTCGGCGACAAACTGCGCCCGGTCCGGCGCCGGGTCCGCGGCCGCCGGCCGGGCGGCCAGGGCCCACGGCGCCGCCGCGCCGGTCCGCGGCCACCCCGGCGCGGCGTCCCCCGCCACCCGGGGCGCCGCCCCCGCCCAGCGGCGCACCCCGGCCAGGCTGAAGCCCGCCGGCCCGCGGTCGGGCAGGGCGAGGGGGGGCGGCGTGCCGGCGCCCCGCGGCCCGCCGGGGGTGGGCGTCCCCGTCGCCGGCGCGCCGGGGGCGGCGGTCAGCAGCGGCGCCAGGCCCAGCCCGCGCCCCCGGGCGAGGGTCAGCGCCCGCTGCTGGTCGAGCAGTTCGGTAAAGAGCGGGCTCGCGCTGCCCGCCGGGCTCAAGCCACTGGCGGGCAGCCCGGCGCGCAGGGATTTGAGCAGGGTTTGCAGCAGCACGGCCTCGAATTCCCCGGCCACGGGCGCCGCGACGCCGCCCCCGGGGGCCGCCCGCGCCCGCCCGCGCAGGCGCGCCAGGGCCTGGTGATCGAAGACATTGGTCGCGGCCGGGGAGACGGATGCGGCGCCGGGGGTCATCACAGCACCTCGATCTCGGCGCGCAGGGCGCCGCTGGCCTTCATCGCCTGCAGGATACTGATCAGATCCATCGGCGTGGCGCGCAGGGTATTGAGCGCCTTGACCACGTCGGCGAGCTTGGCCCCGCGCGGGAGATGCACCAGGCCGCCGCCCTCCTGGCTGATCCCGACCTGCCCGCCCTGCGGCACCACGGCCGTCTGGCCGGCGCTGAAGGGCGCCGGCTGGCTGACGCCCACGTCGGCCGAGACCGTCACCGACAGGTTGCCATGGGCGATCGCCACCTCGTCGAGGCGGACCTCGCGGTTCATGGCCACCGAGCCGGTGCGGGAATTCACCACGATCTTGGCCGGCGCGGCGGCGGAGGTGACCTGGAGGTCTTCCAGCCGGCCGAGAAAGGCGACGCGGGCGGTGGGGTCGCTGGGCGCCCGCACCTGGATGGTCCGCCCATCCAGCGCCTGGGCGACGCCGGGCGTGTCGGCGTTGATCGCCGCGCTGACGCGGGCGGCGGTGGAGAAATCGCTCGCCTGCAATTCAAAATGCACATAGGGCCCCTCGCCGAGGGTGGCCGGGACCGCGCGCTCCACGGTGGCGCCGGCCGGAATCCGCCCCGCCGCCTGGTGATTCACCGCCTGCGAGGCGGTTTGTCCGGGGGCGCTGGCCGCGACGCCCCCCACCACGACATTGCCCTGCGCCAGGGCATAGACCTGGCCGTCGGCGCCCTTGAGCGGGGTCATGACCAGGGTGCCGCCGCGCAGGCTTTTGGCATTGCCCATCGCCGACACCGTGACGTCGATGGCCTGCCCCGGA
Source organism: uncultured Candidatus Competibacteraceae bacterium (assembly GCA_937872125.1). Classification (GTDB taxonomy): domain Bacteria; phylum Pseudomonadota; class Gammaproteobacteria; order Competibacterales; family Competibacteraceae; genus Contendibacter. Next base: position 6,705 of record CALMNY010000527.1, read on the forward strand.
CGGGCGAACGGCGGCAGATTGGCCGTGACGATCACCGCCGCGACATTGCGCAACTGCAAGCGCGTGCCCTCGGGCACCGCCAGGCCCATGTTGCCCAGCATGTTGAGCACGCTTTGCACGGTAAAGGCCGCCTGCGAGGTCTGGTCACCGGAGCCGTCGAGGCCCACCACCAGGCCCTGGCCCACCAGCTGGTTGTCGCGCACCCCTGCCAGGCTGGCCAGATCCTTGAGCCGTTCGGCGGCGGCGGGGTGGGGTAAAGCGCCGGCCAGCACCAGCACCAGCAGGACGACGAGGTTCAGACGGGGCAAGCGGGGCATGGGCACGGTCCACGGATCACGGGTTACAGGGGCAGCACGGTGTTGAAGAACCGCTGCAGCCAGGGCACGGCGCCACTCTCGCTGAGCGCGCCGCTGCCCAGGTATTCGATGCGGGCATCGGCGACCTGGGTCGACTGCACCGCGTTGGCGTAGGTGATGTGCTGCGGGTTGATGACCCCGGAGAAGCGGATATATTCGTGCCCCTGGTTGATGGCCACGATCTTTTCCCCCGAGACCAGCAGGTTGCCGTTGGGATAGACGTCGATCACCGTCACGGTGATGGTGCCGGTAAAGGCGTTATTGGCCGCGGCGGCGCCGCTGCCGGTGAACGAGGACGCCGTGCCCCCGGCGGCGGTGAGGCCGAGCGGCTTGAACAGGCTGGAACTGGATTCGGCGCTGATCCCGGTGGTCAGGTCGCTGGTGCGACGGGTTTGCGCGTTGGTGTTCTTTTCCGCGACATTCCGTTCCACGAGATGGATGGTGATGATGTCGCCAATATGGCGCGCGCGGCGATCCTCGAACAGCGGGCGCATGGTCTGCGCCTGATAGATGGCGCCATTGGCCGGGGGCGGCGCCTGCACCGGTCGCGGGCGACTGCTCATGGGTTGATGGATCGACGCCGCCGGCGGCAGGGTGGGCGCCGCGGCACAGCCCACCAAACCCACCGCCAGCAGCGCCAGCCCCGCCCCGGCCCCGCGGGGGAGCAGACCATGCCTCACAGTTGCGTCAGCCGCGCCAGCATCTGATCGGCGGTGGAGATCGCGCGGGAATTCAATTCATAGGCGCGCTGGGTGACGATCATGCTCACCAGTTCCTCGGCCACATTGACGTTCGAGCTTTCGACATAGCCCTGATTGAGCACCCCGGCGCCGTTCTCCCCGGGTTGCGTGACCGTCGCCGTGCCACTCGAGGCGGTTTCGTAGTAGAGGTTCTCGCCGCCGCTTTGCAGGCCCCCTTCGTTGATGAAGGTCGCCAGCTGCAGGGTGCCCACCTGCACCGGTTGCGTCAGGTCGGTGGCGAGAATCACGCTCACCGTGCCATCCTTGCCGATCGTCACCGAGGTGGCGTTCTCGGGGATGGTGAGGGCGTCCGCCAGCGGGTAGCCGTTCGCGGTGACGATTTGGCCGTTTTTATCGAGCTGCAGGGAGCCGTCGCGGGTAAAGGCGGTGGTGCCATCGGGCATGGCGACCTGCAAAAAGCCCTTGCCCTGGATGGCCACGTCCAGCGCGCCCCCGGTCTGCTGCATGCTGCCCTGGGCGAAAATGCGCGCGGTGGCGGCCGTGCGCACCCCCGTGCCCACCTGCAGGCCGCTGGAGAGTTCCGACTGTTCGGTCGATTGCGCCCCGGGCTGGCGCAGGGTCTGGTAGAGGAGGTCCTCGAACACCGCCCGCTGGCGCTTGAAGCCGGTGGTGCCGACGTTGGCCAGGTTGTTGGCGATCACATCCATCTGCGTTTGTTGCGCATCCATCCCGGTGCGCGCGATCCAAAGGGAACGAATCATGTAAATCTCCGGTGGGCCAGCGCCTTAAGAAACCGTCAACAGATCACCGGCCGCGCGCGCGTTCTGCTCGGCGGTGGTGAGCAGGCGCATCTGCAGCTCGAACTGGCGGCCCAGCGCGATCATCTGCACCAGGGTGTCGGCGGGATTGACATTGCTGTCTTCCAGATAGCCGGCGGCGACCTGTACTGTCGGGTCGGCCGCCGGCGCCGCGCCATCCCGCAGGCGAAACAGACCGTCGGCGCCGCGCGTCAGTTGCGCGGTGGGCGGCGCCACCAGGCGCAGTCCCCCCAGATTGACGAGCTGTTTCGGCTCGCCGGGCCGCGTGGCGGACACGCTGCCGTCGCGGCCGATCGTGAGCGCCGTCTCCGGGGGGATGGTCAGCGTGCCGCCCTGGCCCAGCACCGGATAGCCCTGACTGGTTTGCAGGACGCCGTTGGCGCTCACCTCCAGGCGGCCATGGCGGGTCAGGGCTTCGCTGCCATCGGGGGCCTGCACCACCAGCCAGCCCGCCCCCAGCACCGCCACGTCCAGCGGCCGCTCGGTGCGTTGCACCGCCCCGGGGGTGAAATCGCTGCCGACCGTGGCGTCGACGGCAAAGGCGCGGGTGGGCAGGCCCGGCGCCTGCACCGCCACCGCGCGCAGGTTCTGCACCTGGGCGCGAAAGCCGGGGGTGGTGGCGTGCGCCAGGTTGTGGGCGACGGTGGCCTGCTGGCTCAGCGTGGCCTTGGCGCCGCTCATGGCGGTATAGATCATTCGGTCCATGGGTTAGTCCGCGCTCACGCGCTCCGGCCGGCTTAGCGCAGGCTCACCAGGGTCTGCAACACCTGGTCCTGCGCGCGGATCGACTGGGCATTGGCCTGGTAGTTGCGCTGGAAGGTGATCATGTCCACCAGTTCGTTGGTCAGGTTGACGTTCGATTCCTCGACCATGCCCGACATGATGCCGCCGTTCAGGCCGGTGTTCGGCGTGCCGATCACCCGCTCGCCGGAGGCGAAGGTCTCGGTCCACAGGTTGCCGCCGATCGGCGTCAGGCCGTTGGGGTTGCGGAAGGTCGCCAGTTGGATCTGGCCCAGGGCGCGGTTGCTGATGCCGTTGGAGTAGATGCCGAGAATCCGCCCCTCGGCGTCCACCGACAGGCCGGTCAGCTCGCCGCTGGCATAGCCGTCCTGGACGGCGCCGGTCACCGCGAACGGCGAGCCCCACTGGCTCATGCGCGTGCCGCCCAGATCGAGCACCAGATCGTTCACCCCGGCGAGGGCGGAGCCGGGCGCCGCCGGGATGGTCAGCGGCGCGGCGAAGGGATCCGGGTCCGTCACCAGGCTGCCGTCGGTGGCGAAGGTCAGGGCGCGCGTATCGGGCAGCGCCGTGCCATCGAGGGTGAAGTGCATGGTCCAGGCATTGGCGTCGTTCTTGACGAAAAACATCGACAGGGTGTGGGGGTTGCCCTGGCTGTCAAAGACCTGGCTCGAGGTGACGGCGTTATAGCTCTCGACGTCGGTGGGATCGAAGGGCGTCACGGTCGGCGTGGCGTGGCGGGCATCCAGGTTCGCCGAGATCATCAGCTCGGTGGTGGCGCGGGGATTCATGCCCACGGTGGGGACCTGCAGCGGCACCGGCAGGGCGCCCTGCTGGATCACCCCGGGATTGAGCGGATCGATGCCGTAGCCCATCAGGCGATCGCCGCCGGCATTGACGATGAAGCCGTCGCGGTCGAGATCGAACTGGCCGTTGCGGCTGTAGGCCACCGACCCGTCCGGGCGCGTCATCAGGAAAAAGCCATTGCCGCCGATCGCCAGATCGAGGGGGTTGGCGGTGGCCTTGATATTGCCCTGGTCAAAGTTGTAGTGCACCTTCCCGACCAGCGTGCCGCCGCCCACCTGATTGGCGTTCCGCGAGGCGTTGAACAGGTCCTGAAAGCGCAGCGAACCCGCCTTGTACCCGACCGTGGCGGTGTTGGCGATATTGTTGGCGATCGAATCCAGCGCCTTGGAGGTGCTGTTGAGACCGCTGATCCCATGCTGAAACGACATCGATAAGCTCCCGGGGAATCCCGAAGATCAGAGAATCATTTTGATATCTTCCAGGCGGAAGATACCGAGGTTGCCGACCTGCAGATCGGTACCGACCGGCCCCTGCACCACCTGGGAGACGACCCCGGCCTGCAGGGGGGTGGCGGTCACCGTCTGCTCCCCGGCCACCGCCGCGACCGACAGCGTATAGCCGCCGGTCGCGGCCGCCGTGCCGCCGGTGGTGGTGCCATCCCAGAGGAAGCTGTGCGCGCCCGCCGGGACGTCGCCCAGGTCCAGGGTCTGCACCACCTGCCCCGCGGCGTCCTTGATGGTGATCACCACCTGGTCGGCCGGTTGGTCCAGGGTGAAGCCGCCCACCGCCCCCGACTCTGTCAGTTCCAGGGCGCGGCCGGGCACCAGGACCCCACGGTCGATGAGGGTCGCCGCCTGGAACAAACGGTTGGTCTGATTGCTCTGCAACAGGGCGCTCAGCGACTCGTTCATGCGCTCAATGCCGTCGACCATGTTGAGCTGCGCCAGTTGCGAGGTCAGTTCGGCGTTTTCGGTGGGATTCAGCGGGTCCTGGTTCTGCAATTGGGTGGTGAGCAGGGTGAGAAAGCGGCTTTGCGCGTCCGCAGTGGGCGTGGGCGGCGCCGGGGTGGCGCTGGACAGGGCGGACAGGACCTGATTGGTCGTCGTGAGGGTTGTCATAGGGGCCATCCTCGGCGGTGGGGGACGAGCGCGGGCCGCGGGGCATGACGCGCGGGCGCGCCCGGGTGGGGGGCGGCGGGCGGCCTCATCACTCGCCGAGCGCCAGGGTCTTTTGCAGCAGGGTCCGCGCGGTGGTCATGACGCCGACGTTGTTCTGATAGGAGCGGGAGGCCGAGATCATGTTGACCATCTCCTCGACGGGGTTCACATTCGGCATGGTCACGTAACCCTCGGCATTGGCGAACGGGTGCTGCGGCGCATGCACCAGGCGCGGCGGGACGGCGCTGGTCACGATCTGCACCGGCTGCACCCCCAGGGCCGCGCGCCCGGCGCCGACCGGCTGGGCGGCAAACACCACCTGTAAGGCGCGATAGGGTTGGCCGTCCGCGCCCGCCACGCTGTCCGCATTGGCCAGATTGGACGCGGTGGTATTGAGCCGCACCGCCTGCGCGCGCAAGGCCGAGCCGGCGATATTCAGGACATTCAACAGACTCATGGTGCCGCCGCCGCCTATTGTCCGGTAATGGCCTGTTGCAGGCCGCTGACCATACTCTGCATGAACCGCAACGAGGCCTCGTAGCGCAGGGTGTTTTCGGCGAAGGCCGTCCGTTCGGCATCCATGTCGACGCTGTTGCCATCCACGGCGGCCTGGCCGGTGACCCGGTAGCCCGGGGTGAGCGCCGCCGCCGGCGGCGTGGCCAGCGGCTGATGCCGCGGATGGGTGGTGTGCAGCGCCCCGCCCGCCGTCGCCGCTTTGACCGCGGTGAGCGCGGCGCGAAAGTCGAGATCACGGGCGTGGTAATGCGGGGTATCCGCATTGGCGATATTCGCCGCCAGCAGCTGTTGCCGCTGGCCCAACACCGCCAGCGCGGCATGCTGAAAGTGCAGATGACGTTCTAACTGGGCGTACATAGGGGACATGGGCAAGCGAGGAGACGTTCCCCCCTCATTAGCAGGTTCCATGCCAACGGAAAGCGCCCGCCGGACCGCCGCTCGCCCCCGCCGCGCGGCGGCAGATTTTGCCGGCCGCACGCGACCGCCCGGGCGGTCCCTGCCGCGGCCACCGGCAGGCGGGACCGGACGGCGCCGGGGCCGGTCTGTGCTACCATAGTGCCGCTGTGCGTGGCGCCGGGCGCTGCCGGTTGCCCGCGCGGCGCGGGGCGGATGACGCGGCCGGCGCCCCGCCCGTCATGAGCCGCCTCGCCGTCTGGATTGCGCCCGTGGACCCTCGCCTGATCACCGTCAACACCCGTGCCCCCCGCCGCTGGCGCCGTCTCGGCTGGGGACTGCTGCTGGCGCTGCCCCTGCGCGTGACGCCCGCGGCGCCGCCGGACCCCGAGCCACTGCTGGCGCTCGCCACCGCCTGGCTGGAGGACGCCGCGCGCGCGACGGCCCCCCAGGCCCAGGTCACGGTCCAGCCCCCGGCGCGCGCGACCCCCCTGCCCGCCTGCGACGCCCCGCAGCTCTTTCTCCCCCCCGGCAAGCGCGCCTGGGGCAAGGTCTCCCTGGGCGTGCGCTGTGACACGCCCGCCTGGACGCTGTATCTGGCGGCCCAGGTCACGGTGCCCGGGGAGTATGTGGTGGCGCGCCGCACGCTGCGCGCCGGCGAACCGGTGGCGGCGGCGGATCTGGAGCTGCGCGCCGGGGACCTTGCCGCCCTGCCCGACGACACCCTGACCGATTTCGCCCAGGCCGAGGGCCTGACGCCCCGCCACGGCCTCGCCGCCCGGCAGCCGCTGCGCGCCGGCCTGCTGCAACGTCCGCCGCTGATCCAGCAGGGCCAGACCGTGCCCCTGGTCATTCAGGGCGCGGGCTTCCAGGTGCTCAGCGCCGGCGTGGCGCTCAACCCGGCCGCCGCCGGCGAGACCGTCCGCGTGCGCCTGGAGAGCGGCAAAACCGTGCATGCGCAAACCACGGCGGACGGCCGGGCCACCCTGCGCCCATAGCCCGCCCGGTGGCCGGGGGTGTGGCGGAAGAATTAAACTTTCCGCCGGATCAGCCGTAAAACACGGTAAGGGCGCGGCGCCACCGCCCGCCCCCGGTCACCCCCAACCCCCCGCCGCAGGCGCACACGACGGATGAAAATCACCACGCTCCAGCCCCCTGATCCCGGGCGTCGCCCCGACGGTCCGGGCGCGCCGGCGGTCAGCGCCGCGGCCCGCCCCCGGGCCTCGGTCCAGACCGCGCTCTCGCCGCTCTCCGCCAGCCTGCAACAGGCGAACGCGGACCTGCCGCGGGAGGCGCCCCTCGACCAGGTCCGGGTGGCGGACATCCGCCAGGCCCTGCGCGACGGGCGCCTGTCCCCGGACCCGGCGCGCATTGCCGACGCCCTGCTCGCCCAGGTCGAGGCCCTGGCGGGCGAGCGCCGCTAACCCCCCCGGGCCGCCCCGCGGCCGGGACGAGGAGCCCATGACCGAAGATTCCGCCGCCGCCTGGCTGACGCACCTGGAAGCCACACTCGCCGCGCTGCACGCCGCCCTGCACCAGACCCAGGCCGGCCTGCTCCACGGCGCGCCGGACGCCCTGCCGGCGGCCGACGCCGCCCTGCAGGCGCTCACCCACACCCTCGAAGACCTCTACGCCCGGGCGCCGGCGGCGGTGCGGGACGGCGCGCCGGCCGCGGTGCTGTTTGCCCACCCCCCGGCCCTGGCCGCCCGCTGGACCGCGGCGCGGCAGTTGGCCCACGCCGTCCGTGACCTCAACGCCCACAACGGGCGCATCCTGCAGGCCCGGCTCGCCCACCACGACGCGGCGCTGTCCGCCCTGGGCGGGACCACGCCCGCGCCCCGGCTGTATTCGCCCGCCGGCCAGACCCGCGCCGCGCGCCCCGGGCGCAGCCTCGGCCACGCCTGACCCGCGCCGGCCCCTCAGGGTCCCCCGGCCGGCGCGCCGAGACCCGGCAGCTGCAAGCCCATGGCCGCGGCCCCCGGTTTCACGGTGGGCATTTCGATGATGATCGCCACCCGCCGGTTGCGTTCCCGCCCTTCCGCGGTGGCATTGTCGGCGACCGGCCGGAACTCGGCGTAGCCCGCCGCGGTCAGGCGCTGCGAATCGACCCCGTATTCGAGAAACTTCCGCACCACCTGCGCCGCGCGCCCCGCGGACAACTCCCAGTTGCTGGGAAAGCGCTCGGTGGCGATCGGGGTGTCGTCGGTATGCCCTTCCACCTTGATGGGGAAGGTCGCCCCGGAGATGACCTCGGCCACCGTGCGCAGCGCGGGGAGGGCGGCGGGGTCGAGCGTGGCCTGGCCGGGGGCGAACAGCAGCTTGGAGGCGATATCGATCTGAATCCCCGACTCGCTGTCGCCGACCCGGACTTCGCCGCGGTCAATCAGCGGCGACATGGTCTCGCGAATTTCCTGGGACATCTTGCGCATGCGCTCCCCGGCCGCACGCACGGTGTCGTCTTCCGCCGTCGTCGGCTTGACGAACATCACGTCCAGGGGCGGCACCACCTGCACCGCCGGTATCAGGTTACTGGTGGTCGCGTGCAGGCCCGGGTCCTTGAAGGCGTCATTAAAGGCCCCGGCGAGCTTGCGCGCCTTCTGCGGGTTGATCTCGGAGACGGCAAACAGCACGACAAAAAACGCGAACATCAGGGTGATGAAGTCGGCGTAGGAAATCAGCCACCGCTCCAGGTTGTCGTGGCCCTGAGGCGCGGCGCCGCGGGCCTGGCGCCGGCCGCCGCCCGGGCGGCCATGGGCGGTCGTGCTCATCAGTGCGTCCCGGCCGCGAGCTCGTGGAGCAGGAAGCTCTGCATCCGCCCCTCCACCTGTCGCGGATTGGCCTCGCCGGCAATCCCGAGCAGCCCTTCGATCTGGATGGTGCGCAGCCGGACGTAATCCCTGATCAGCACCGTCAATTTCTTGTAGATGGGCAGATAGACCAGGTTGGCGAGCCCAATGCCGTAGATGGTGGCGACGAACGCCACGGCGATGCCGGCGCCCACCGCATCCGGATCGGAGATGTTGGCCATGGTATGGATCAGGCCCAGCACCGCGCCCAAAATGCCCAGGGTCGGGGAATAGCCGGCCGCCGCCTCCCAGAAGCGCGCGTCCTTGTGGTATTTGTCTTCCCACGCCGTCAATTCATTGAGCAGGTAATCCGCGATCAGGTCCGGCTCGCTGCCGTTCACCAGCAGGCGCAGGCCTTTTTTCAGGAACGGATCCGTCAGGCGGGCGCCCTCCTTCTCCAGATCGAGGAAGGAACCCCGGCGCGCGGTCTGACTCCACCCGACGATCTGGGCGATGGTCGCCTGATAGTCGAGCGGGGGCGGGGCAAAGGTCCACTTCGCCAGCCGGATCCCGGCCTTGAAATCCGGCAGCGACGACTGGGTCAACATGGCGCCGAAGGTGCCGCCGACGACGATGAAAAACGCCCCCGGCTGCAGCAGGGAGCCGACATGCCCGCCCTCGAAGACGTGGCCGGCGACGACCACCCCGATGCCCGCGATCAAACCAATGAGGGTTGCTTTATCCACGTGTGCTGCGCTTCCAGGTAAACGCGGGGGCGAAGCCGGCTCCCGCGGGGGGTTAATTCAGGGCCGGGGGCGTCGGGGCGGCGGCGGGCGCGTCCGGGAGCGGCCGGCGGGGCGGCGGCGCGCGCCGGGCCGGGGCGGGCGGATCGTCCCGCAGCCGGGCGCGCAGCCGGGCGATGGCCTGGCCATGCAGCTGACAGACGCGGGACTCGCTGAGCCCCAGCACGGCGCCGATTTCGCGCAAGTTCAACCCTTCGGTATACAACAAGCCCATGATCACCTGTTCCCGTTCCGGCAAGGCCGCGATGGCGGCGATCAGCCGGGCGCGCCGTTCCCCGGCCAGCAGGTCCGCCTGGGGATCGTCCTGGCGCGCGCCGGCATGGCGGTCGAAAAACTCCTCGGCGCCACCGGCGCTCAGGTCCTCGATGAAGACCAGGGGGTGGCCATGGGCCTGGGTCAACAGCGCGTGGTACGCCGGGAGATCCAGCCCCAGGTGCGCGGCGATCTCGCGGTCGCCGGGCGCGCGGCCGAGGCGCGCCTGCAAGGCGCCGATGGCGTCCTCGACCCGGTGCATCGCCTGGCGCGCCTGGCGCGGCAGCCAATCCTCCTGGCGCAGGCCGTCATACATGGCGCCGCGGATGCGCGGGGCGGCAAAGGCCTCGATCTCCACCCCCGGCAGCGGCTGGTAACGTTTGACCGCCTCGATCAATCCGAGCCAGCCGTACTGGATCAGATCATCGACCTCGACATTGGCGGGCAACGTGGCTTTGAGCCGATGCGCCAGCCGCCGCACCAGGGGCGCCAGCCGGCGCACCAGCGCCGCTTGCTCCGCGGGGTCGGTCGTCGGGTACATCCGGCGCGCTCAGGCCGCCGCCCCGGCGGCGGACGGGGGCGGCGGCTGGAGCCAGCCGGCCAGGCGGGCGCCGAACCCCGGGGCTTCCAGCTGGCCCAGCCACGCCGGGGCCAGCCCCAGGCGCTGCGCCACCAGGCCGCCGAGTTCGCCGGCAAAGCGCTGGGCATCGTCCCGATCACGGGCGTTGTACACCGCGCTCAGCAAGCGCGGCGCACCGCTCTGGGCGAGGAGCGCAAAGCGGCTGAAGGCCTCGTGCGCCCCGCGGGCGCTGGCTTCGCTCAGCACCAGATGGTGCGCCGCGTGCAGCGGCAGCCAGACGAAGTGCCGATCGACCAGCGCCACGCTCAGCGCCGCGGGCGACCCGGCGCGCAGTTGCGCCGGCAGGTGCTTGCCCGCCGGGCCGCGGCCGTCAAGCACCGTCAGGGTCCCGGCCTGCAGGCCCAGTTGCAGCACGGCGCTGGCGGTGCCCCGCGCCACCGCCGGCGCCCCCCCCACCACGTGCAGGGCAAGGAGCGGCGCGCCCGCCGTGCCACACAGGGCGCGCAACCCCGCCGCCTGATCGCCGCCGCGCTGCGTCATGGCGCGAAATCAAGGTCCAGGGTCCAGGGGGAGGCGGCGTCACGGCCGGCGAACAGCGACTGGACGATCTGTTTCGGTTCCGGCCGCTGAAGATTCTCCGGCACCCGCTGGCCATCGGAGAGGTAGTGAATGGGCAGTTTGCGCCGCAGGACGACATCGAGCGCCCCGGCCAGCGACGTGGCCTCGTCGGTTTTGGTCAGAATGCAGCCGGCCAGTTGCGGTGAACTGTAGGCCGCGGCGATATCGTCCTGGGTCTCGCCGCGGTTGGCGGTATTGAGCAGGAGCAGGGTGCGCACCGCGCTGACCCCGGCCAGCATCTCCAGCTGGTGCGAGACCCGCGGATCGCGCTGACTCATCCCGGTGTTGTCGATCAGGACCACGCGCTTATCGCGCAACCGGCTGACGGCGGCGTGCAGATCCACGGCATTGCGCACCGAGAGCACCTGGATGCCGAGAATGCGCCCATAGGTGAGCAGTTGCTCCTGGGCGCCAATCCGGTAGCTGTCGGAGTTGATCAGCCCGACCTGGGCCGCGCCATACTTGACCACGCAGCGCGCGGCGAGCTTGGCGGTGGTGGTGGTCTTGCCGATCCCGGTCGGTCCGACCAGGGCAAAGACGCCGCCGGCCTCGACCAGGTCATCCGGGCGGATGAGATCCTGCAGCAGCCGTTCCACCACCGCCGCCACCTTGCGCCGCGCGTCGGGCAGCGCATCGCGCTCGCCCACGATCCTGACCAGCCGGCGCGCCGCTTGCGGCGAGAAGCCGGCGCTGATCAGTTCCAGGGCCACCTGGCCCCGCGGGCGCTCGCGCGCCGGGGTCGGGGGGGACGCGGCGCCCGCCGGGTCCCGTTCGAGTTGACGTTTCGTCGCCTCCAGGTCGGACGCCAGCCGCGCATTGGCCGCGCGCAGCCGCCGCAGCCGTTCTTCCGTGGCCTCGGCCACGCCGGCCTCCGGGACGGGCGCGACGGCGGCCTGCGCCTGTAACGATTCCAGGTCGCCGGTGGTTAACGCCACGATCTCCACCCCGCCTTCGCGCGCGCTGGTGGAGAGTACGACCGCTTCGGCGCCCAATTGGGCGCGGATGGCTTTGAGGGCTTCACTGCCGGTGGCAGCAAAGAAACGATAGGTGCGAATACCGGCCTCCCAACAACAGTAGAGCGCCCACCACGATGCGCCCAGCGGGCCAGGTGAGCAGAACCAGATCTCCGGCGCGTTGCCCCGTGGCGCGGCGACCCCCGACGGCCGCCTGTCCCCCGGTACTGTGCCCGGCGCGCGGCGCGTTATTGGGGAGAAAGAGGGGGATGATTACGCCTCTTCCGCCCCAATAACCCCGGCCCGCGCCCGACCGGCGGCCGGGGGGCGCGGGCGACGCCGCGCGCCTCACGCCTCGGCCGCCGCGCCGATGACGCCCACCACCCGGATCAGCCGGGAATCAGGGATCTCGGTGTTGGCCACCACCCGCAACGTCGGCACGGCGCGCCGCAGGAAGCGCGCCAGCCACCAGCGGCTCGCCGCCGGGGCCAGCAGGACCGCCGGGCGCCCCTGCGCCTCCTGCGCCCGCGCCAGGGCGGCGGTGCGCGTCAGCACCGCCTCGGCCAGGCCTGGTTCGAGCACCGCCTGCTCGGCGCCCTGCGCCAGCGCCTGGTGGAACAGCCCCTCCAGCGCCGGGTCGAGGGTCAGTACCTCCACCGCGGACGGGCCGGGGAACAACGCCTGGACGATGGCCCGGCCCAGGGCTTCGCGCACCTTGGCGGTCAGAACCATCGCGTCCTGGGTCAGCGGGGCGTATTCGGCCAGGACGTCGAGAATGGTCCGCATGTCGCGAATCGCCACCTCCTCATCCAGCAGGTTCTGCAGCACCCGCTGCACGCTCGATAACGGCAGCAATTTCGGCACCAGGTCCTCGACCAGCTTAGGGGCGTCCTTGCCCACGTGGTCGAGCAGGGCCTGGGTTTCCTGACGGCCGAGCAATTCCCCGGCGTGGCGCTTCATCAGCTGGTCGAGATGGGTCGTCACCAGGGTCCCGGGATCGACCACGGTGTAGCCGCGGGCCTGCGCTTCCTCCCGCCGCGTGGCGTCGATCCACACCGCGGGCAGGCCAAAGGTGGGGTCCGTGGTATGCCGTCCCGCCACCGCCTGGGTGACCGCGCCGCCATCAATGGCCAGATACTGCCCCGGGTAGACCTCCCCCGCCCCCATCTCGACGCCCTTGAGCAAAATCGCGTAGCGGTTAGGGGGGAAATCCAGGTTGTCGCGGATATGAATCGGCGCGCACAAAAACCCGACTTCCTGGGCAAAGCGTTTGCGCAACCCGCGAATCCGCCGCAGCAATTCGCCGTCCTGCTGCAGGTCGACCAGGGGGATCAGGCGAAAGCCCACATCCACGCCCAGGACATCCACTGGCGCCACATCCTGCCAACTGGCGTCCAGGGGTTCGGGCGTGTCCAGGGCCGCGCCGACGCCACCGGTCGCCGGGGCCTCCGGCCCGGACGCGGCACGCTGCCCCTGCCACCAGGCCACCCCCCCCAGCGTGCTGGCCAGCAGCAAAAACACCCCATTGGGCATCCCCGGGATCAGGCCGAGCAGACCAACAATCGCCGCGGCGATCATCAGCACCTGGCGATTGGCGAACAACTGGCGGAACACCTGGCTGCCCAGGTCGCCCTCATCGCCGACCCGCGCCACCACCAGGCCGGCCGCCACCGAAATGATCAGCGCCGGAATCTGCGCCACCAGGCCATCGCCGATGGTCAGCAGGGTGTAGGTCCGCGCGGCTTCGCCCAGGGCCAGGTCATGCTGAGCCACGCCGATAAACAGCCCGCCGATGATATTGATCAGCATGATCAGAATGCCGGCGACGGCATCGCCGCGGACAAACTTCGACGCGCCATCCATCGAGCCAAAGAATTCCGCTTCCTGGGCGATTTCCCGCCGCCGGCGTTTCGCTTCGGCTTCATTGATCAGGCCGGCGTTCAGGTCGGCATCGATGGCCATCTGTTTGCCCGGCATGGCGTCGAGGGTAAAGCGGGCGCTGACCTCGGCGATACGCCCGGCGCCCTTGGTGATGACGACAAAGTTGATGATGGTCAAAATGACGAACACCACCAGCCCGACCGCAGTATTGCCGCCGACAATAAAATGCCCGAAGGCCTCGATGACCTTGCCCGCGGCATCCCCGCCCTCATGGCCATGGAGCAGCACGATGCGGGTCGAGGCCACGTTCAGCGACAACCGCAACAGGGTCGTCACCAGCAGGACGGTCGGGAAGGCGGAAAAATCCAGGGGCCGGCTGAGGTACAACGCCACCAGGATCACCATCAGTGACAGGGCGATGTTGAAGGTGAAAAAGACATCGAGCAGGAAGACCGGCAAGGGCAGGACCATCATGGCGAGCACCATGATGATCAGCACCGGGGCCGCCAGCTGCGCCAGGGGGTCGCGCAGTCCGGGCGGCAGCGGGAGACGTGGCAGCCAGTGCTTCATCGCGCCCCCGGATCCAGACCGTCGGGCACGGCGATGGCGCCGAGCGGCGGCGGCGCCACCCCGCCCTGGCGTGCCCAGTCGTCAAGTTGGTAGATGTAGGCCATGACCTGCGCCACCGCGAGGTAGAGCGTGGCCGGCACGGGCGTGTCGAGTTCGCCATGGCGATAGAGCGCCCGCGCCAGCGCGGGCGCTTCCACCTGCCGGACGCCATGTGTCTGGGCCAGCGCCTTGATCCGCGTCGCGAGCTCGCCGCGGCCTTTGGCCACCACCACCGGCGCGGCCATGGTCTCCGCCACGTATTTCAGGGCGACGGCGACGTGGGTGGGATTGGTCACCACCACCGACGCCTCGGGCACCGCGGCCATCATGCGGCGCTGGGCCATCGCCCGCTGCACCCGGCGCACCTGCGCCTTGACCTGGGGGTCCCCTTCCTGCTCCTTGGTTTCCCGCTTGACCTCCTCCCGGGTCATGCGCAGGCGCTTGGCGTACGACCACAACTGGTAAGGCACGTCGAGCAGGGGCAGGAAGAGCAAACCCGCCGCCATCAGCAGGGCCGCCGTCGCCACGAGGGCGACGAAGGTCGTCACGGCCGGCGTCACCGCGCCGCGCACGAGGGCCAGCAGGCTGGCCTGGTAGTGCCAGATCACCCCCAGGGCGAAGCCGCCGATGAGCACGGCCTTCAGGACCGCCTTGAGCATTTCCACCAGCCCGTTCACCGAGAACAACCGCTTGAGCCCCTGGAGCGGGTTCAGCTTGCTGAATTTCACCCCCAGGGCCTTGCTGGAGAAGACCACCCCGGACAGCGACCAGTGCGCGGCGAACGCCGCGAGCAACAGCAGCGCCAGCAGCGCCAGCAACCGCAGCAGGGCGTCCCCCAGGGCGGTGTACAGCGCCACCAGCGCGGCCGCGGGCTCGAACGCCAGGGTGCGATCGAAGCGAAAGCCGACGGTCACCTGCGCCATCAGGCCCGCGCCCAGCCAGTCGCCCAGCAGCCACAGGGTGGCCGCGCCGGTAAACACCACCAGGAAGGTGGCCAGCTCTTTGGATTGCGGTACCTGACCTTCTTCCCGCGCCTTTTCCAACCGGCGCGCGCTGGCCGGTTCGGTCCGTTCCAGATCACTCTCGTCAGCCATGGCCGCGGCCTCGGG
>CALMNY010000528.1 GCA_937872125.1 uncultured Candidatus Competibacteraceae bacterium
TCCGTTCGCCATAATCGCCGACCGCCACCAGCCCCCGGTTGAGCATAGCCCAGGTGGAGACCGGGGCCGGTTCGGCGGGCGGGGTATAGGCGGGGGTGTAAACCGCCTCGTCACCCATCACGCGCCGGAACGCGGGTAGCGCGGCGGTTTGCATGAGGGTGTCGAGTAGGCTCATGGGAGACCGGCTTAACCCAGCAGAATGGCGACGTGTTCGGGCTTGATGACGCTCACGCCCCAGCACAACGACACGTGGTAAACATTCATGCGGAAGCCGGGATAGACCGCAAATTCCAGGCTAATGCCCGAAACCGGATCGGTAATCGTCATCCGGTCGCTGGCCAAATCACCCTCGGCAGGCACGATGGGGAGCCGGGTGGCCAGCAAAATCGAGTTCCGGGTGAAGCCGACATTACGCGGGCCGGTGGCAATCATGGTGATCGCCCGATCAGCCGAGGCTTGTGCGAGGCGAATGCCCGGCGCAGCCAGGGTGATGGTATCCCCGGTAGCCGGGTTGGCTCCCGCCTGGCTAACCGACGCCACGACGTACTTGTTCGAGTCGTTAGCGAGGGTAATGATGTCGCCGGCCACAGCGGCCCCGGTGCCGGTGGCGTTTTTCAGCGGCAGCACGGTCTGTCCCACGGTCAGGGCGCCGGTGGTGTTGCCGCCGGACAGAGTGCCGGCCGTGGCGGTCACCACTTGGGCCGATTCGCGGATGCTGAAGCCGTTGATGTCAAACAGGATGCCATTGCGCAGCAGGTCCGGCGTGCCAACCATTTGCATTTGAGCCTGTTTGCCCCGCAGCGCCGCGCCCGCCGTGGTATTGATGACCAGGTGGCGGTCGCTCAGGGGAGCGCCGTTATCATCCAGAATCTTGCGGGTCTGCGCGGCTTCGGAATAATCACCCACCGTGGTGTTGAATGGAATAGTGTTGACCGTACCATAGGCGCGAGACGCGCCCTGATAGGCGGCGGTGGCAATATCCAGTTCCATTTCGTTGATTGCCGCCCGAATCGCTTGCGCAATCTGGCCCTGTTGCAGGGTCAGGAAACCGGGGCCGGCATTCACCGATTTCTGTTCCTCGCCCGTCCAACTGAACGGGAAAAACCGCTGCTTGGAAATCGTCAGCGTCACGTTGGCAATGGTTTGATCGGCGGCGCTGGGCAGGGACATGGCCGGCGTGATGTTGCCGCCCGCTGCATTGACCGGGCTCACCGGCACGCGCAGGGTTTGATTGGCCGCCACCCGGTCGGCGCTGGAATCGCGGGCGACGGCGGGAATGAAGCCCACCAGTTCGCGGGAAACCACGTCCAGGGCGGCATAAATGTCAGGAATCAGATTGGTCAGGGTGTTAGCCATGGTAGAGACTCGCGTTATTCAACAAGGAGACCGCCGGACACGACAAAATCGCGGCGCTGGGCAGGAGCAAGCGCCTCGAATTCGGCGCGGCGAAGGGTTTGTTTCTGGAGGGGTGGCGTCGTATCCACCGGATGCTGTTCCGAACGGGCCACCAGGCCGGCCCACGTGGCGATTTTGGCCTGTTCTTCCGTCACCCCGTCCGCCATCAGCCCCTCGGCCAGTTCGGGCATCCGGGCGGCTTCACACACGGCGCGGACCGCTTGGGCGTTGGCAATCCGCACCTGGAGCTGCTCGGCGGTGTGCGGAGTTTTCAACACCAGTTCGGCCAGCCGGGGCATTCCCGCCGCTTGACACGCCTGGACAATCGCCAGAGCGGTGAGGGCTTCCGGTTCCGGTGCGGCGGGCGGGGCCTCGACGGGCGGATCCGCGACCGGTTCCAGAGTGTCATTCTCATCCTCATCCTCATCCTCGACCGGGAAATCAGTATCTACATTCGGCGCTTCGGATACGGAAATATCGACGTTTAATCGCTTGCGGCTAAACATCCCTTTGAGATTTTCCTTGATGCTCATAGTGGTTCCTCTTGATTGAGCAGGCTGAATCTGAGTGGCCAGCCGGGCAATGGCCTGATCCGGGGTTTCTACGCGGTCCGCCAGACCCGCCGCCAAGGCGTTCTGGCCGATATAGATACGGGCTTCGGTATCCCGGAGCGCAGCGGGTTGCAGCCGCCGGTTGCGCGCGACGGCCTCGATGAACAGGCCGTAGTAGTAGTCCACATCGGCTTGAATCGTGGCGGCCACCGCGTCCGGCAACGGTTCCAACGGGTTGCCGTCAATCTTGTGCGCGCCAGCGTAGATGTACGTGACCTTCATGCCCATTTGATCAACCGCGCGGGACATATCCACATGGGAGGTGACCACGCCGATGCTGCCCACCACCCCGGTCGGCGTCACGGAGATGCTGTCGGCAGCGCTGGCGATCAGATAGGCGGCACTGGCGGCCATATCCCCCGCCACCGCGACCATGGGCTTGCGGCCCCGCGCGGCATAGACTTGATCGGCGAACTGGAACGCGCCCGCCACTTCGCCGCCGGGCGAATCCAGATTGAGCAGGATCGCGCCCACGGCGGGATCGTTCAGCGCGCCGTCCAGTTGCCGGGCCAGGCTGTCATAGCCCTGAATGTAGCTGGAATCGGCCTGCAAGCCGCCCCGATGGGCCAGAATGCCGAACACGTCCAGCACCGCGACGCCCTGATCCAGCAGCCGGTAGCTGCCGCGTTCGCGCGTGCCGGTCGGCGTGGTGTAGGCTTGCGGCGCGGCGGGAGCCAACACGCCGAACCGGTCGGAGAGCCCGGCAATGATGGCGTGCAGCTTGCCCGGATGGATCAGCAGCGGAGTGTTAAACAATCGGCTGGCAAGATAGGGATAGTGATTCATGTGGGTTTTTCCATGGCCGTGGCTTCGGTATCCGGGGCCGGATCGCCGCCGCCGTAGTCCAAACCGAGCCGCCGTTCCCGGTCATGATCGGCGGCCTGGTCGTTGTCCACGTCTTCCGCATCCCAGCCTTCTTCGGCGACGACCGCCGAGCGGGAGGTGCGCCCATTCCGATTCTTGAGGATTTTGGTCTGCGCTTCCTGCAACGGATTGACATAGTTCCACGCTTGAGGCCGCCATTCGCAGCGTTGCCAGGCGCGCGGATCGGCGAAATAGCCTGGGATGACAACCGCGTTAGTCAGGACGGCGGCATTGAGCCACGCCCGGTAAATCGGCTGGAGGCATTGGCTGATGAAGTGATCCTGCTGAAATTCCAGTTCGCGGTAAAAGACATTCAGAATGACGCGCATGATGCGGTCATTGGTTTCGGCGTAGTCGCCCACCACCAGTTCGTAGGGCACGCCCCATGCGGCGGCAATGCCCCGCAATTGGGCGCGCAGGAAATCCAGCAGCCCGTTATTGCCGGTGTCGCCGCCAAACAGTTCAACCCGTTCGCTCAGCGCCAGTTGCAGCATGTAGCCGTCTTCGATGTCCACGAAGGTCTTTTTTTCCTGCTCCAGCACGATTTGCTCGCGCAACGCCACCGCAGCGGCCAGGGCTTCCGGGACATTCGCCAGATAATCGGCACTGGCTTCCACCACCGCCAGTTGCGCCCGTACGGCGTCCAGCGTGGGATTGGCGGGCGCATCGGTAAGGGGATTGTCTTCGGGGGTTTCCTTGTAGATGACGCCGGAAAACCGCGCCTTGTTGCGTTTGCGGGTGAGTTCCGCGCTTTCGTACTGGTCGAGGACGCGGGCGCGATGCAAGGCGCTCAGACCTTCCGGCGCTCCGCGCAACTGGCCGGGCCGTTCCGGCAGGTAATGGTGCAGGATGTCATCGGCGGGCACGCGGGTCGTGGTGTTCGGATCGGCCAACAGATAGCGTTCGCCGGGATGGCGCTTGTAGAAGTGATAGGCCAGCCGCCGCCCCGTCGCGTCACGTTCGATTCCCTGGCGGATATGGGTCGCGGGCACGTTATAACCCGAAGGCAACAAGTCGGCTTCCATCAGCCGGATTTGCAGGGGAACATTTGTAAATCCGCGAGGCCGCCGCATCAGCCGGATAAAGACCTCGCCGGATTCGTAGCGGGCGCGCGTGATAAGAGCCTGCATCCCGTAAAAGCCGAGTACGCCATCGGCGTCGGCATCCTCCACCCAATCATTCCAGAGGGCGAGTACTTCCGTCCGCAGCGCCTTGTCGGCGATTTTGGGCCGGGGCTGGATGCCACAACCGATCAGGTGGCTCACCAGCAGCTTGAGGGCTCGCCGAATCCAGGGATTGTTGCGGACCGCATCCTGCGAGCGGGCGCGCGCCGTAGGGGCCGCGTCGAGGGCGGTATTCGGGCTGTAGAGAGTTTCATCCCAATCCGCAACGCGGGGGGCGCGGCTGGTGGCGTCATAAGCTTCCAGGCGCAGCGGGCGAACGACGGGGCGGGTGACGCTCATAGCCCTTTCCCCCCGCCCAAATAGAACCCTTTGCGGGTCCAGCCGCCCGTGGTCAGGTCAGTGATGGCGGCCTGGAGGTCGCGAATATGCTTTTCCAGGGCAGCGGGCGTGGTGGGAACAAACGTGATGCGCTTGTCGCCGGTGGCGATAGCGCCAACCGCTTCCCCTCGCATCAACAGGGGCAGGGCGGTTTGCGCTTGCGTCAACGCCTCGGTGAGGGTCAGGAGCGGAATGCCAGTATAGAGGGCCATGCGCGCCTGTATACCCCATCGCGCGCGGCATTTTTAGATGACAATGTCTGTGAAAATCAGCCTATCTTGCGGATCGGCAAGATAGGCGGAACGGCTTAATTACTTGTTAGGCATTATCATTATTTCCATATCAACATTTGCGACGCGCAGCAAAACCTCACTATGCAGGCTCTTAGCAAAAACCGGCACAAGATGCCTATGTGAATACGGAATG
>CALMNY010000529.1 GCA_937872125.1 uncultured Candidatus Competibacteraceae bacterium
GGACAGCGCGATGTCCTCGGCCTGCACCCAGCGGCCCAGATCGTGGCGCCAGGATTTGAAGGCGTCCACCCAGGCCATCACGGTGTATTCGTAGCGGCCCAGTTCCAGCACCGGGAACTCGCCGCGCCAGCGATCATTGACCAGGAAGCGCATCGGGATTTCCTGCCAAGCGTCGTCACCTGCTTTGCGATATTGCAGGACGCAGGACAGCGAGTCGTGCCCGTCGGTAAACACGTCGGCCTCGACCACCACGGTCTCGCCCACCGTGCGCTTGATCGGGAAGCGGCCGCCATCAATTTCAGGCGTGACGCCTTCGATGATTACTCGCTTGCGGCCATCCACGCCCCCTGGTTCAGTCTTTGACTTCGGCGGGGCGGCCGGCTCGGCGACTGCCGCCTTCGGAGCGCCTGCAACCACCGGTTTTTCGGATGGTTCGGGTTGGTCCTGCTTGCCAGAATCCACCAGCGACTTTTTCGACATACCCAATCCCCTCGTTGTGTTTTATATCGGATTGATTCATGCGCTTATCGTTGTTTGCGACTGCAGCGGCATAATCTGCTGCCCTGCGGGGATCTGTAGCGGCTAGCATTTCAGCACCGGTTCCAGTCCTCCGCGCGGCGGCTGACCAGCCTGATATTTATCCTTCTTAATTATGACGGTTTTTATGACTGTGCCCAAACCAAAAATCAGGTTTTTAGAAAACAACCTCAGTAAGCATCCGGTTTTTTGATCCTCACGGCAGGTTACGCACGAACGGCAAGATCCCAGGTAGAGCATCCTGTGCGGAGATTTCCTTTTCGGCGTCCCCTTTCAGCCGATGCGGACCAACCCGAAGAGGGAATGCAGCGGTTGGCGCAACGGCAGCGACAAATGGTGATCTATAGTGATAGCAATCGGAGTAGGGGGACTACATCATGCTCACGCTCATTCCTGAAGGTGAGGCGCTGCGCCATGCATTCCAGTGGCTTGCCGAACAGAAGGGTTATTGCACGTTGCAGACCGTTGAACAGGCCAGCCTGCGGTTCGATCTGACGCCGCGCGATGAGGAATTTCTGCTGCGGCAGTTCGTCCACCACCGGGGGGCGACCAGCGACGCGCCGGATTCAGGGCGACAGGGAGTTGCCTGTTAGCCGCCGGGCGAAGTTGACCAGCATGGCGGCGGTCGCGCCCCAGATGAACCGGTTTTTGTAGGGAATGACGTAATAACGGCGTGGCTGGCCCTTGTAGAACACGCTGCGCTGCTCGTGATGGCGCGGATCGAGAATGAATTCCAGCGGCACCTCGAACGCTTCGGCGACTTCGAACTCGTCCAGCGTGAGTTCGAACGGTGGGGTCACGAAACCCACCACCGGTGTTACCACAAACCCGGTGATGGTCTGATACAGATCGAGAAAGCCGGCAATTTCCACCACATGCCGGCGATGCAGGCCAATTTCTTCTTCCGCCTCGCGCAGCGCCGTTTCGACCGGACCTGCGTCTTCTTCTTCAGCCCGTCCACCGGGAAAGCTGATCTGGCCCGCATGATGCTCCAGATGGGCGGTACGCTGGGTCAATAACACGGTATAACCTTCAGCCCGCTCGACCAGTGGCACCAGTACCGCTGCCGGGGTCAGAGGCCGCTCCTCGCGCTCCATCCCGGCCACCGCGTGATCGCCGGTGAGGATTTCCACCTGGTGGGTGGAATGCAGGCAACGGCGAATCCGGTCACGCAGGTCCGTGTGATTCACACTGCCTCCGCGGGCCAGCCGAACAGCCGTAGATAATTGGCGGTCGTAACCGCCGCGACCTGTTCCAGCGTCTCGCCGCGTAATCGGGCCACGAAATCGGCGACATGCCGCACCCAGGCCGGATGATTGGGCTTGCCCCGGTGCGGGACCGGCGCCAGATAAGGCGAATCCGTTTCCACCAGCAACCGGTTGGCAGGCACGCGCTGCGCCGCGTCCTGAATGGGTTTGGCGTTCTTGAAGGTTACGATTCCGGAAAACGAGATGTGGAAATTCAGTTCCAGCGCTCGTTCCGCCATCGCCCAGTCCTCGGTGAAGCAATGCAACACCCCGCCCACCTCAGCGGCTCGCTCCTCTGCCAAAATCCGCAAGGTATCCGCGCGGGCATCGCGGTTGTGGACGATCAGCGGCTTGCCCAGTTCACGAGCGGCGGCGATGTGGATGCGGAACCAGTCCTGCTGGCGGCTGGCGCTATCAGCCCCGTAGTAGTAATCCAGCCCGGTCTCGCCAATCGCGACGACCCGCGACGCACGCCCCAGCGCCACCAGTTCTTTCACCGTCGGCGCGCGGCCACCATCCTCGCTGGGATGCACTCCCACCGACAACGCGATGTGGGGATACGGCTCGGTCATCCGGGCCAGGGCCGGCCAATTTTCCAGATCCACCGCCACGCTCAGCAGGCGCGTTACGCCGTTGGCGGCCGCCGCATCCAGCACTCCCGCCAAACCGCCGCCGAACGGCGCCAGATTGATTCGGTCCAGATGGCAATGAGAATCGGCCAGCATGGTTCACCCACACTCACATGGTGTTGGTCGGCTGGTCAGTCCGGGCATAACCCGCCAGTTGCGCTTCGATCTTTTTCTGGAGGTTGGCGCCTTCCGCACCGCCAAACTGAATGCCAACACCCATCTGTCGGCCGCCCGGGGTCGTTCGGTAGTTGATCCAAATCACTTTGCCCGTAATGGCGAACCGTTCCGGATCATCCAAAAGCGTGAGCAACAAAAACACTTCATCACCCAGTTCAAAAGTCTTTTCAGTGGGAATGAAGATACCGCCGCCTTTGATGAATGGCATGTAATTTGAATGTAACATCGACTTGTCCCTGATGGCCAGGGAAATGACGCCTTGTCGTGGAGCCACCGCCATATGGTGTTCAACCTTTAACAATAACGAATCAGGAATTAGTGTAGCGAATCACTGAGAAACGCTTCCAGCAGCAAGGACGCATTGGCCTGGGTTGTGGCGCACAGCACATGCAGCCGAATCGCCGCATCCAGGCGGTCGAACAGGGCGCGCGGCGTCTGCTGATCAGCCCAGCGTCGCAGTGCGGAACACAGGTCGGAGTTGCCCAGACACGGGGGATTGACACTCATCTTAAGCCGAATCACATCGGTATGCCACCCGATGAGCCAGCGCAGATTCTCGCTCAAATCGCCCTGTATCCAGCGTTCCGCGGCCCGAATCGGGTTTATCCGCCCGGCCCGGGTTTGTTCGTAGCATTCGAACAGCTCCCGGCGGCGGCGCCAGCGTTCGCCATCGGCCTGGGCCAGCGCGGCGAGCGGCGCGCCGCCGGCGATGTCCAGTAATACCACCGGTTCCAACCCCTCTGCAACGCGCGCCTTCAGCCACGGAACCGCAACCGCCTGGGCCGGCGGATCGAACCCGATCTTCTGACAGCGGCTGCGCACCGTAGCCAGCAACCGCGCCGGCTGGGCGGTGACCAGCAGCAACACCCCGTTACCCGGCGGCTCTTCCAGCGTTTTCAACAGGCTGTTGGCGGCATTGGCGTTCATCTGATCAGCCGGCTCTAGCAACGCGATCTTGTAACCGCCGTATTGAGCGGTATAGCCCAGAAAGGCGCACAACGCGCGGATTTGATCCACCTTGATGATCTTGCCG
Source organism: uncultured Candidatus Competibacteraceae bacterium (assembly GCA_937872125.1). GTDB lineage: Bacteria > Pseudomonadota > Gammaproteobacteria > Competibacterales > Competibacteraceae > Contendibacter. Next base: position 3,624 of record CALMNY010000529.1, read on the forward strand.
TCCTCGGCAGGCTGCACGACGCTGTAATCGGGATGACTGCCGGCCCGGAACAAGCGGCAACTTCGGCACTGGCTGCACGCTTCGCCGTCCGCAGCGGGATGGTCGCACAGCAACGCTCGCGCCAGCCGGCGGGCGAATAATCCCTTGCCCAAACCGGCAGGACCGGCCAGCAGCAGAGCATGTGGCAGGCGTCCAGCCGCCCGGCGCTGCTGAAGCTGACGCCAGAGGTCCTGATGCCAAGGCAGGCGCTCATCGTCCATCAGCACCGCTCCAGCCACTCGGCCAGAAGGATTTGCACCTCGGCCCGCACGGTTTCAACTGGCCGGTTGGCATCCAGGATTCGGTAACGGTCGGGATTCCGCTGCACCCGATCCAGATAAACCGCACGGATTCGCTCGAAAAAAGCTGTTTCCTCCCGCTCGAAGCGATCCGCCGCACTGCGCCGGCCGGCCCGTTCCAGACCCACCGCGACTGGCACATCAAACACCAGCGTCAAATCAGGCCGCAATGCACCCTGCGCCCAGTCCTCCAGGATCGCAATCCGTTCCGGCGGCAAACCGCGTCCGCCGCCTTGGTAGGCGTAAGTGGCGTCGGTGAACCGGTCACAGAGCACCCAGTGACCAGCGGCCAGCGCCGGGCGGATGACCCGCTCCAGATGCTCGGCGCGGGCGGCGAACATCAGCAGCGTCTCGGTGGCCAGCGCCATGCCGTCGTGGCGATGCCCAAGCAGCAGGGCGCGAATCTCCTCGCCCAGCGGAGTCCCGCCCGGTTCGCGGGTCAGGACCACCCGGCGGCCGGTTTGCTCCAGATACTCACGCATGAATGCAAGCTGGGTGGTCTTGCCGGCGCCCTCGCCGCCCTCAACGGTGATAAATTGGCCGGACATGTCATTTTCTCTTCAACTGATACCGCCTGACCGCCCGATTATGTTCATCCAGCGTGGTGGAGAATACATGGCCGCCTTTACCCGTCGCCACAAAATACAGTGTATCGCCGGGGGCCGGATTGACAGCAGCGGCCAGTGCACCCGCACTGGGCAGGGCGATGGGCGTCGGCGGCAGGCCCTTATGAGTGTAAGTGTTGTAGGGATTGTCGTGGGTCAAATCGGCGCGGCGCAGGTTGCCATCGAACGCCTCGCCCAAGCCGTAGATCACGGTTGGATCGGTTTGCAACAACATCCCCCGCCGTAGTCGCCGCGCGAATACGCCAGCCACTTCCGGTCGTTCCGCCGGCAGCGCGGTCTCTTTTTCCACGATTGAGGCCAGAATCAACGCCTGGTAGGGAACAGACAGCAGCGAATCCGGGGAACGGCGGTTCCAGGCCTCGCGCAACTGGCGATCCATCGCCGCCAGCGCCCGTCGCAGGAACGCCTCATCGCTAAAGCCGTTGGGAAAGTGGTAGGTATCCGGTAAAAACCAGCCTTCGGGATGCTCGCCCGGTCGGCCCAGCCGCGCCATGATGTCGGCATCGCTCGCATCCCGCAGGGTCTGTTTGAGCTTGGGATGGTCGGCCAAGGCCCGCCGCAACTGCCGGAAGGTCCAGCCTTCGACCACGGTCAGCGAGTACTGGATGACCCGGCCCGCCACGATCTGGTCAAGCAAGCCGCGCGGCGTGATGCTTGGCGCGAGGACGTATTCGCCGGCCTTGAGCCGGGACGCCAGCCGATTCAACCGGGCGTAGACTCGCAGATACGGCCCCGACCGCAGCAGGCCCGGTTGCCGCTGCAATTCCCGGGCGAGACCGGCTACGCCCATGCCAGGCTTCAGCTCCAGCGTCAGCCCGCTGGCCGGCACGCCAAGGGGGGTGTCGAGGAATGCACGGTAATCGGCGTAGACGAGGTACAGAGGCGGCCCCAAGATCAGCGCCAGAGCTGCCAGCGCCAGCAACAACCGTCGAGGCCAGCGGGGGAAAATCATGCCCCTCACCCCCAACCCCTCTCCCGCCTGCAGGCGAGGAGAGCGAACAGGAACACCAGCTTTAATCCAGAGTGCGGAAAATCACCGAGCCGTTGGTCCCGCCGAAGCCGAAGGAATTCGACAGGGCAACCTGGATGCGCCGCTCCTGGGCGGTATGCGGCACGTAGTTCAGATCGCACTCCGGCTCTGGATGATCGAGGTTAATGGTCGGCGGCGCGACCTGATCGCGGATCGCCAGCACCGAAAAAATCGCTTCGACCCCGCCGGCTGCGCCCAGCAAATGGCCGGTCATGGATTTGGTCGAACTCATCGCCAGCCGGTAGGCGTGGTCGCCGAACACGGCCTTGGCCGCATCGCTTTCGATCTTGTCGCCCGCCGGCGTGGAGGTGCCGTGGGCGTTGATGTAATCCACCGCCTCGGGCGCGATTTCCGCGTCGCGCAGAGCGTTGGCCATCGCCCGCCGGGCGCCGTCGCCATCCGGCGGCGGCAGGGTCATGTGGTAGGCGTCGCCACTCATGCCGAACCCGATCAGTTCGGCGTAAATCCGCGCGCCGCGCCGCCGGGCGTGTTCGTATTCTTCCAGCACCATCACCCCGGCGCCGTCGCTGAG
>CALMNY010000530.1 GCA_937872125.1 uncultured Candidatus Competibacteraceae bacterium
CAGGTCGAATAGCGAGTTCTGGTAAACCGAGAAGAAATAATCCCGGAATCGCTCCGACAGCCCCGACCAGTCGTCGAGCGGCCACAGCGCCAGCGCCCGGCCGGAATTGGTGAACCGGGGCGCGGCTACCGGTTCCTGAACGCCGGTAGGGAGCGTCGCCGCGCTGGGGACTGACTCGGGAAAAAACCGTTGCACCAGCGGATCCACGGTTTCCAGGAATTCCCCAGCGGCCGGATAAGGAACAAAACGAACGGCGAATCCCAGGCGGGTAAGCGCCGCCAGATAAGCGGATGGACCGGCCTGCGCGCCCTCTTGCCAGTTGCGCAGCCGCGCGTAGTCCGCAAAGCGCGCAGTCAACAGCAGCCGCGCCCACAGCCGCCGCCACAATGCCGGCGGGGCGACGATTTCCGTCACCCCCTCGCTGGTGTAGCGGTGCAGCCGCCGATTCCACTGATCGAGGCAGGACAGCAGTTCGTCCACCAGCGGCAGCCAGGGCCGCCAGCCATCCTCGGTCTGTACATACAGCGGCTCGCCGGGGACTTTGGTTTCGGCCAGTTCGGCGAGGATGTCGGATGGGGCATGCAGGTTGCCGTAATACACCCGCCCCACGGTATGTTGAAAAGCCTGCCGCTTGTCGGTGGCCGGATGACGCAACTCGTGCAGCCAGCGCCAGGCGCGAAAACGCAAAACCTGGCCGCGCGTCAGCCACGCGCCCCACCAGCCGCGCGCCAGCGTGCAGCCATGATCGCCTTGCGCCAGCAGCGCCAGCAATCGGCCCAGGGTTGTATCCTCCACGGTAGCCAGCGCCTGCGACAAGCGTCGGCGGCGTCCAGCCGGAATAGCGGCCGCTTCTTGGGCCAGTGTTTGCAACCATCGTCGCCGCTGGGGGTTCGCCGCTGCCCACAAGTGCTCGCGGGTTTGCGCCGCCCAGCGGCGTACCGCCAGTTCAGCGGCGTGGCTATGCAACCATGCTACCTCTGGCAACAAACGGGCTGCCCAGCGATCCGCCTCGGGTTCGCGGTCCTCCGCCAACAAGCGCTGGTGCGCCTGCCAGACCCCCCGCAAGGCCACCCGTGTCACCCAGGGGTCCTGCTCCTGACGCAACACCGTCGCCAGCCCTTCCCGCAAGGGTTCAAGCGACGCTGGCTTCGTCAGCAGCGGGATGATGTGCAGCAATGCAGCAGCGCGCACCTGGGGCGCCGGGTCGGTCAGTATCAGCGTTCGCCAGGTTGACAAGGCCTCCGCCGTTGGCATGACCGGCAACACTTCGGCCAATCCTTGGCGGACGTAGGGGCTGGGGTCTTGCAATACCGTGGGCAGGAGCGCCGTGAGTTCTGGCCAGCGACCCAAATATTCGGCCAGCAACTGCGCCGCGGGCCGGCGCACGAACAGGTCATCGCCCGCACCCGGCTGACCGAGCCGCGCCGTCAGGGCAGTCGCCAGCGAGGCTGGGTCGAGATGGGGCAACAGGGCCAACGCCTCGACCTGAATCCATACGGCCTGCCGGTGATCCAGCGCCGAGCCGTAAATGTAGCGGAACGCCCCGTCGCTGACGGGCGATTCTCCGCCACTATCGGGCAGGGCGCGCAGAGCGGTCGCCAAGGCATGAAACGTCGCCACCCGCACCCGGGAATCGCCATCATAGGCCAGCAGCGGCAACAGCACCGCCTCCAGTTCCAGGCGCGGCCACAACGTGGCGTAATCCTGGCGCGGCCCGGCCTGTTGGAGCAGGCGGGCGCTGAGCACGCCCAGCCGTCCGAGGACGAACGCCAGTTGCCGGTCGGCGGCAGCGTGCCGGCGCTGGTAACGCTCCACCAGGGTGTCGTGGCCCAGCCAGCGCTGAAAGGCCTGCCGGTCACCGGCCAATTGCCGACGGCTGGCGCCCAGCGTCCGGGCGAACGCCAGTATGTGGTGCTGACGCTCCTCATGAGTGACTGCGCCCAGATAACGGTGATTGTAATCGGCGTACTCAGCTCGCAGCCGATGGATCAGGGTTTGCCGCCGGTCGAGTTCGTAGCGCAGGAAGACTTGTAACCGATACAGGAGAGTAAAGGGCAAGGCCCAGTCCGGCGGATCATCCCGCGCGCCCGGCCAATCGCTCAGGAACGCGCCCGTCAATTCGTCCAGCAAAGTTCGGTACGCCCGCGCCAGGGGCGGCGGCAGTCCCTCCGCCAGCAGATGCTCGATTTCCGTCCGGTCGAACCGTAGCCGGGGCCGGGGCGGCTCCACCCATTTTTTCTTTGCAGGACCAGAGTGGGGTGACGGTACGTTCATTGCGCTGTCTCCTCGCCGGGCGGTTCATCCATGCGGTTATTGAATTCCAGCGGCAACATCCGCTCGCGCAAATCGCGGAAATCTATCTGCCCGGGACGGAAATCCCGGTAGCCGCGCCCGCGATCCGGGAACCATTCGAGGGACAACCAGGAACCCACCTCGCGGGAGTCAATGTCGTATTGCAATTCCAGCCCAGCGCGCAGGCGGCCCTGGCCGCCCCAGGCGCCATCCCAGAGCACCGCGCCCCGCAAGGTGTTGTTCCGCAAGGCCTTGGGGCGATTCCAGTCGTGGTCGCCCTGAGCAAAGTAGTAGGTCCACTGGTAAGCGGCGTGCGCTTCCCAATCCCCCAGCAACTGCTTCCAGCCGACGGTGGCGCTGGCGTGTTCGGGGTCGAACAGATTCCAGTCCTCGTCCGAGGTCAGCGCCGCGCCGACGCGCCAGAGCGTATCCAGCCAGGGTCGGTGGGACAGGGTGTTGGCCAGCACCAACCCGCGTCGGTGAAAATACTTGTATTGGCTGAGCACGTCCTGGTCGACATAACCGACCTGATAGTCGTAGCCAGGCTGCTGATGAAGGTCCCGGTAGAAGAAACCCAGGCTGGGCGAATGCCAGGTCTTCGGATCGAGGTCGCGGACCTGCCAGATCTGGCCGCGCACGGTCGAATTCCAGGCCCAGGCTTCGGACTGTTGGGCGTAGCCTTCCCAACTCAGTCGGAACCCCACGCCCGGCCATTCGGTCTGGTGCTGCCAGGCGCCGAGCAGGCCAAAAGTGGGATTGCCGCGACGGTGCAAACGGAACAGCGCGTCGGCTTGGTAGTAGTCGCGCCGCCACTCGTCGTAGTAACGATAGCTGGCCAGGGTCTCCAGATACGTATCGGGCGGTTCGCTGCTGCTGGTTTCGTCGGCGGACGGCAGGGCGCGCGCCAGGGTCGCGCCCAGTGACCATGTCCCCGCCTGTTGCTCACCCAGGGCATAGCGATCCTGCATCACCCATTTGGTCGGAGGCGGCGCCGCCGGGACTGGCGTGGGTGCGTCTGGCGCCCGCTCCAGCGTCCAGCGCGTGACTCGCGGTGGCGCGGTTTCTCGCGGCGTGTCCAGAATCCGCTGGCTGTGCAGCCGATACAGCGCTTCCGCCTGGCCCTGGGCCGGTCGCAGTTCCACCGTTTGTAAACCGGGACCCAGATACTGATAGCGGCTGTCGAGCGCACCAGGGTGTAACTCGTCAATTCGCAGCCAGGCCGGCCCCAGCAGAGGAACCTGGATCGGCTCGCTGACCGTGGCGACCTGGTACAGCCGCCGGAGATCGTCAGTGACTGGCCGGGCGGTGCGCCCCCGCAGTTCGCTGACCCGCACCCGCAGAGATTGGTTGGCGACTGGTGCGGCGATTCCGATGCGCAGGACGTGTTGACCGGGCGGGACATCGAGGAGCAGGGAGCGGGCCGGAGCCGCAGGCGTGAGCGTGACCGACTGCTCTGGCCGCTCGTCCAGCCGGTGCCAGGCAGTCAGCGGTTGTGGAGGCAAGTACCGCACGTCGGTGACGCGCAGTTCCACCTTCAGACGGGTCGGCGTTGGGTTGGTGGTTAATAATCCCAGTTGCTCGGCGCCAGTCAGCACCTGTTCATCGGACGCGACCGGCAAGGACAGCGCCTTGCGAACGCGCAGGAATGGCGTTTCCGGTTGCCAGCCAGGTGATGCGACGGCGCGGATCCCGGCGCTGCGCGCCACGGTCGTCACCGGCTCCCACTCGACCCGCTGCCGCAGTCGCCGCAACAGCGGTTCCACGCCTGGGGTCCCCGGCTGCGCCGCTACCCACTGTTCGGCTTCCGGCAGACGTTGCGCCAGGGTATCCGGCGCCTGCTCCACCTCCCACAGCAGCGCGGTCAACCGCTGGCGCAAGGTCTCCTCGGCAGTTGGCGGCGGTGTGGGCCAGACCAGATCAGGCGGGTTGTGCGCCGCCAGCCGGGTTAGCAGCTTCGCTTGCGCCGCCGGTTCCGGTAAAACCGCCGGGGTGGTGTGGAGCGACTTCGGCTCCAGCGTGCAACCGGCGATGACCTGGATGGGCAATCCGGGGTTGGCGGCGGTGGTGTCCGGCGGTGATTCATCGGGCCGGATGTCGTATCCGCCGAACGGCAACCAGCGCCAACGGTCGGACTGGCGCTGCGGGGGTTCGCCGTAAGCCAGACCGAGCGCCGCGGCCGTCGCCGAAGCGGGCGTCAATTCCGGCAGGACCAGCAGCGGCGCTTCGGGCCGCCAGACCGCCGCCTGCACCAGCAACGGTCGTTGCCGGGCGGCGATTTCGATGTCATGTAATCCCGGCCCGACCACATACTCCAATGTCGCCTTGCGACCGGGTAATTCCGTGGCGTCACCGGCGATGATCAATCCCTGGCCAGGTCGGTCGCCGCTGATCGGCAGCCGCTCCACCCGGTCGCCGTCGCGCAGCAACAGCCAATCGTCCACCGGCGGTAGATCGGCGGCGCTGGCTGGATGCGTCAACCGGCCCTCGATCCGCAGCTTCGCCGGCCCGTAAACCGTCAGCTTGACCGGCCGGTTGGGCAAGGCGCGGAAGGTTTGACTGAACAGATCGCGTTCTGGTGCGTATAGAGCGCGCGCTCCCGCATAATCACTGAGCAGGTGACTGGCGTCCCACCAGGTGTAATGGCCGGGTTGCCGGGTTTGCCAGTGCGTCCACTCGGCGATAGCGCCTTCCCGAATCGCTGGATCGGAATTCCTTAACCGATCACGGATGGTCAGGCCGGTTTCCAGCGCCTCGGCCAGCGCCTGCCCGGCGGCGCCCGCGTCTCGCCACCGAGTCAGGGCTTCCTGATAATCACCTCGTTGCTGGGCGCGGTAACCCTGCCAGAGCCGGCGCTGAACCGGATCGGGCCATTGCGTCAGAGTTTGTTCAAATACCCGCCACCAGCCGAGTTGATAAGCAGCGCGCGCTACTACGGGCCGCGGCCGTTCCGCCGGCGGCAGCGCCAGACCGACCGCCAGCGCCTCACTGACGTTGCCCTGGTCGAGCAGCACACCCGCCAACTGCCGCAATCGGTCCGGTTCGGGCTGGCGGGTCGCCGCCGCGCTGACCACCATCAGCAAGCCTGCCTCGTCCCCGGCCGTCGTGTAATCCTGAACCAGTTGTGCGAACGCCTGTGCGCGCACCGTCGGGTCGGGGTCATGAACGAAGGCCCCGCGCAGCATCAACTCGGCCAGGAATTTTTCGTCCAACTGGCGCAGCGCCCGCGCCTCCCCTAAAACCGACTCCGCCCGGATGCTGGCGGTCGGGGAGCGGGTCAGCGGGCTCCAGTGTTCCAGCGCCGGTAACCATTGTCCGGTTTGTTGCAGCCGCCGGGCTTCGTCTAGCCGTCCGCCTGTGTCCAGCCGCGCGGACTCGAACGTGGGCGGGGGTCCCAGCGTCATCGTCAGATGCCGGGTTTGTTGCCGCAACAGGCGGGTGAGCGGTAGCCAGTGATTGGCCAGTTCGTGCTGCGCATCCCGCGTTGTGGCGAAGGATTGAATGGGGGAGGTCAGTTCGGCAAGCGGTTCTGTTGTCGTCTCGACTGTGCGCGCCTGGGTCTGGAATTGCTGATAAACACCCTCTGCGCCGAGTTGCCGGACCATTTCCAGGTATTCGCTTTCCGAAAGCTGATAGGGCCGACTGGCGCGATACTGCAACGCCACCCACAGCGGCTGACTGGCGTTGCCCAGGCGAATCCGGCGCACATTAGCCGGCAGCGGAATTTCCACCAGAGCCGCCGAGACCAGCGGTCCAGGCGGGCGTTGCGCGGCGAACGGTGCGGTCAAGGGGCTGGCGGTAGGTGCGCCGTGCCGCTCGCTCAGCAACAGCACCGCCGCCTCGCCCGTTCCCGGCAGAAACAGATGGGGAGCCAGTTCCGGTGGCTGTGCCCGCAGCCGTAGCGGCGGCTGGTCGTCGTAACGCAGCAGAAATTCCACGGTAGCGGCAGTGGACGGATCTACGGCGACACGCAATATTGACGGCGCCCGTCGTTCCGGCAAGCGGTATTCCAGTTCCGCATCCGGGGTCAGTTCGAGGAAGCTGGCGGCGGCCAGCGTGTTGAGCAGATCATCGCCAAACCGCTCCGCAATCAGCAATTCGCGCGACCGTTCGCCCACTCCCGTCAGCCGGCGATTGCGCAGCCAGGCAAGTCGGGGCGGGGCGGCAGTCGGCTTGGCTGTCGGCAACAGCGAACGGTAAAAGGTGAACAGACCGAGTAAATCCTGCGCTTGCGGCGCAAGGCGCGGCGCTTCGCGGTGAGCAAGCGCCGCCTGACGCATGGCCAGCGCCGCCGTCAGCCCGCCATCACGATAGCGGTTGTCGCGCCCGAGCCGCAGCGCTACGCGTTCTTGGTCGGCCAGGGTTAACCGGTTCAACGGCTGGCTCAGCTCGGTGGGGGTCAAATCCCAGATCGAGCCGTGCGGCGTTGTTGGCTGCATGGCGCGCGCCTGGGCGGCGGTCAGCCTCGGCGCATTCAGGCCGGGAAACAGATAATCCGGCTCCTCCTGGATCAGCAGGCGCGCATAGAGCGGCTGGGTCGCCGCCAGGGTCAGTTCGTGGTCGCCCTCAGGCAGTTCCAGATAGCCGATCTCCAGGCGACCAAGCGTTTCGGCGCAATCGTCCACCCCAATCGCCCGCCGCGTTTCCTGGCCGGCCACAAAGTCCAGCGCCCGCCAGGGTCGCCCGTCCAGCCAGGCATAGACCCGATACGCCTGGCGAACCTGGGTTTCTGGCGGCGGATAACGCAGCCGATGTTCCAGCGCCAGCCGCAGCGGTCCCTGTAGATGAACCCGCAATGAGGGCTGCGCCTGTAGCGGCCAGAACGGTTGGGCGGTCGCCTGATCGGTCGGCCGCAGCCAGACCCGGTCGCCAGTAACCGGCAGGATTTCCCGGGATGCCATTGGGGGAGATTCGACCGTAGCAGGGTTAGTCGCTGGCCCTGATTCCGATTCCGGCGCCGGTTTCGATTCCGACTCCGGTTGCACCCGTTTCCGGTACGGCGCCAGTTCGCCCAGAGCCTCCCGGCGCGAAACGAATAGCGCCACCTCCAGCGCCTCGCGCGCCTGTGCCGGCCGGGCGACGCGCGCCAGCCGTTCCTCCAGCCAATCGGGCGGCAATAACAGCGAATCGCCCGCCGCGGCCGGCTGCACTGGGGCAGTGACATACAGGCCAGAACCGTTGGAGACGGCGATTTCCAGATCGCCGGGCGCCAGGCGAGCCTCGGGCCGGTAAATCCGCAATCCCTCGCTGGCTGGCACCCATACCGTCACGCTCTCGCCCGGAGACAAACGCACCCGGTGCATCCGGGTTTCATGCCGATCCGGGTCCTGCACGTGGCCGCCCGGCATGGAAAATGGCTTGGCCCCCGCCACCCAGAGCGGCGTGCCCGCGACGTTATCCCAACGTAGCGGCAACGGATAACGGCCGAGCATGGCGATTTGCACCTGATCGGGACCAGCGCCGGCCAATTCGCCCACCAGCAGCGCCAGCAAGACCCAAGGGTAGAGCCGGCCTGGTCGCATCACGGACGCACTCGGACCAGGCAGGCGCCGAATCGTTGGCGCAATTCGGCGTCGGCGCGCAGTTGTTCCCGCACAGGCTGCGCCAGTTCGATGTGAACAAAGCCGGAATGGCCGAGCGTTCGCAAGGCCCTGCCAACCTGGTTGGTGAGGGCGCCCAGTTCCCTGACATCCTGGGGATACAACAAGACCGGGGTAGTCAATTTTTCGGCCAGACAGCGGGCGATCTGTTCCGCCGCCGGCGTTGGCTGGCGCTGGCCGGCGCTGACGATGACGCCCGCCGCGCGGCCAGCTTCGGTCTTACGCTTATGGGTGGCAAACCCGTGCAACTGCAAGAGTGCGCGGGCCGGCCGAGCCAGGGCCGCGGCGCGACTGAAAGCGATGAAATAACTGTCTGGTTGGTGCGCCATATCAGCGTCTACCGTCTGATCTTCATCATCCTGGTAGCGGCGCGGGGCCGTGCTCCAGGCGCCGGCGGCGAACCGGCCCTCTGCGAACAGGTGAAGCGCGATAACGCCCGTATGCTGGTCGCTCAGGGCGTGCGGCGCTTGCAGGATTGGCGCATCGGTCATCGGCGCGGCGAAGGTGTAAAAACCATGCCCTCGCCGCTGATTTGGCTGTTCCCGAATCACCATGAAGACCCGATCGTTCTCCGTTACGCGTTCGACCTGGAATCCCAAGGCCGCCCATTCCGTCGCCTCGATCCGGCCAGCGAACGCTCGCTGGAAGAGCTGCTCGGCCTGTCGCAGTTCATCGGACGACGGCGGCTGGTAATCGCGGCCCTGACTTTCCCGGAACCGGTTTTCCAGGGTTGTCGGCTGCGCGGCCAACGCCAGTGGCCATATCGCCAGCAGGAGCGCCAGCCAGCCACGCCAGCGTGGTTGGCTAACGCTGTTCTCTGCCACCACCAATCCACCTCTTTGGAGACGTCCCACTGCTTCGCTCACCATTGCGCTTTCTCACTGAACAGTTCAAGCACCACCGGCAGGCCTGGCACCACGCGATAGAGGGCCAGATATCCGCTACTTTCCTCCAGCCAAATCCGAACTCGATAGTTGCCAGGAGGCACATCATCGCCCAGCGGCAAAAAAAACCGTTGCCCCAGCCCCACTTGTTCGGAGGGAGTGCCCAGCACCGGCACCGGACTGTCGGTGTCGAATTGAATATCGTATAGCCACTCGCGCACCGTCGGGTGGCTGAATGGCCCCAGGATGGCGCTGCCGGGCATTTCCACCGTTACCCGCAGGCGCGCGCGCCGGTTATCGCCAGCCGGCCTCTGCAAGACGCCGGACAACACCTCGACGCCTGCGCTGGTCTTGGCGTAAATGAATTCCAGCGCCTGCTGGTCCAGACGATAGGCCAGCCGCCGGACCAGACTACCCGCCGGGCCAGCGGTGTAGTTGATGAACCAGCGGGCTGGTTGCGCCGTTTCGACCCGGATCGTGCGCGGACCGACCGGCAGTGGCGGCAACCGCAGTTCTCCACGTCGCAACGTCAATACCCCGGCGTATACCGGCTGACCGTCCACGCTAATCCGCACCGGGTCGGGGTGATCGCTATCGCGCAACACCAGCAGCGAGGCGTCCACCATCAGTCGGCCCGGCGGGCCGCGCAGGTCCACGCGGACCGGAACTCCGGCCGCCAGCGGCTGGAACACTGCGCCCAGCGCCTCCTCGCGCAGCGGAGCCTGGGGGTCGCGCGGATTCAGCAGATAACGGCCCCGCCAATCGCCGTTGGGATAGTAATCCTGCCAGTCGTAGCGGCCGGCGAGCACCTCGGGGTCCCGTTGCGGAGGACGGGTTTGCAGACTCAGCAAAGCGGTCCGGCCCTCCAACATCCAGGCTTGCGCCGCCAGCGGCAATACGGGAAACCACACCGGTTGGCCGCGCGCCTTTGCCCGGTCAGCCGGCTGATAATCCTCCGGCACGCGCACGTTACGCCGCAAATCCGGCGGTCGGGTATAGGCATTCGCCAGCACCGGGGAGGCGGCCGTCAAGCGCACGCGCACCACCGTCGCCGGCAAGGCAAACCCGTAACTGGCCGCTTCGGAAACCCGTTCAATCGGTGTGTTGCCGCCAATCAGCGAATCGTACAGCGAAGCTACGCCGGTCAGGGCCAGCGTCCCCTGCCGCAGCACCCCACCGCGCGCATCGAGGAACTCGTAGCGCACTGTCGCCGTGGGCGCCGGATCCGGCGTGGCCAGCCGCAAATCCACCCGCCAAAACGTAGGCTGTCCACCGACATGGGTAATGGCAAATTCCAGCGGCTGGTCCGGTTCCAGCCGATACAGCCGCAGATAAAGCGGCTCTGGAAGCAGATCGAGCGCCTCGCCACCAGCCTGATGTCGGGTCGCCTTGACGATCAGCGGCCGTGGCGCCACTACTTCCAACAGGCCCCCGCCGAGCTTCTCGGACCAGAGCGTGCTCGATGAGCCACTCAGAGGAACCCGGTATGTGGCGCGCTGTGTGGGTCGGGGACCCTGCCAAAGCAATTCCACCTCGGCAGTGGCTGCAATGGCCGTACCCTTGGAGCCGGTAGCGGGCGGCGTTTGGGCCGGTTCCAGGAACTCCAGAGTAATCCGTTCCGCCGGTTCCGGAATCGGCAGTGTGCCATGCAGATCGCGGTCAACGTACAACCCCGCTGGCGGTATGGGAGCGCGCAACGGCTCGGCTTCGACATCGAGTGCGCTGTAGAGCCGCTGGCTGTGATAGTCCCGACCCTCGATTCCGAGCGGACCGACCGGATTCCAGCGCAGGCGCAGTAAATTGACCTGCTCGCTCTCGCGCAACAATTCCAGGCCATAGACGCTGGCCTGGGCCAGCGCTTCCTGCTGGCGGCGAATGGTTCGCTGCCAGCGATGGGCGTCGGGCGGTTCAAATAAATGTTCGCGAGCGTAAACCCGCACCACCACGCTGTTGATACCGACGGCGCGACTGGCCAGCCGCAGGCGCAACCGCATCGCGCCGGCGGTCTCGCCGAAATTGATCATCAGCAGGCGGCCATCGGCGGGTACGGGCTGGCCAGCGGGATAAAACGCTGCCGTCAGCGGTTGCTTCGCGCCCGGCGGCCGGTACCAACTCACCGCCGTGCGATGATGGTAAACCGCGTCCTTGAGGACCCGGCCCAGACCATCCGCCAATTGATAGCGCAGTGCGTAGGACCAATCAGTGTCGGTTTGCGCCACCGATTGGGAATCCAGATTAGCGTTACTCACTACCTTGAGCAGGTTGCCCTGGCTGGGAATCGGAAATTCGACCCAGCGTTCCTGATCCAGTACGTAAACCGTATTGGGCGCCGCATTGGCGAGTCGGGCCAGGTCGGCGGCCGCCTCACCGCGCGGGTCGAAACGTTGCCATGCGCTTTCTGCCATCGGCCAGACCATCGCGGCCACCCAAACGAGCAGCCCGAGCAGGAGCAACCGGCGCAGGAGGTGACCGAGGAACCGGATCATGGTTCGCCGAACAGCAGCCAGCCCGCGCCGGCGGTTTTGAATTGTTCTACTTGATGGGCCTGGGGCGGCGTGCTGGCGATCACTTGGCTATCCAACTGACGGGGCATCAGATTAAGCGCCAACCGTGGCCGCCCGGCGGCATCGAGCGCCAGCAGGAACGCTTGTTGCGTGTCGCGATCCAAAAGTCGCTCATAGTGAAATTCGGGCCAGTTTCGCAATTGGCGCAGATTGAGAATGTCGCGCCGTTCGAGGTAAGCGCGCGCCGCCTCCCGCCACGCCGGCGGGGGCGCGCCGCCGGAGCTGGCCGGTAGACCGGCGAGGTATTGATAAAGATCAGCCTGTCGGGTGGGAATCTCCAGCGCCGCGAATTGAGCCTCCTGCGCCGCGTTCTCGCCCTGCTGGCTAAAAGTGGTTCTGACCAGCGGCGACAGCCACACCGTGCAGAACTCCTTATTGGCGGCAGCGTTGAGATAGCGCGCCTGCGGGGAGCCGCCCGTCTCGTAACCAGCGGTCTCGACAGCGCCGTCTACAAACCGCGTGGTTATGCCATCGGCGTTCAGCGTTTCCAGCAGTCGCTGTCCCAGCGGGCCGAGGGCATCCGGGTGTGTCGTTCCATTATTCCAGGCCAGCAAGGCATCTACCCCGGGCGCTGGGATCCCCGGACGGATTCCATAGGCCCGCACGCTTACCGTCAACCCCGGCGCGTTCCCCGCTTCCCGCAGCACCACCTGATTGACGAGGGTGAAGAGGCTGGCCGCATTGGCGGTGGCCGCTACATCGGCGCTGCCATCCTGATTGGCTTGGGGGTGGGCGCTGGCCAGCAGCAGGACGCTGGCCTGAATCCGCTCGTACAACGAAACGCCATACTCGAAGGTGTTGACCTCGAACAAGGGGCGCGGCACCGCTACGACGTAATTGGGCGCATCGCCCACGCGGAAGACGTAGGTGCCCCAGTAACGGCGCTCGCGGCCAGCTTCATCCTCGGCCAGAATGAGATGCTCCTGGCCGCTGGTGCGGTGCCGGTAACGCAGCAACTGATAACCGACCGTTTGTGCGGTGATGGCGAGCGCCCGCAATTCCGCCAGCCCCGCCGCACTCCATTCGCCATTGCGGGGGGCGCTCCGCAGCAGTTCCAGCAAGGGCGTCAGTATCTCCTCATCGAAATACAGCAGATCTTCCAGCCGGGGAGGACGGTACGCATTGGTGCCGCGTTCGGCCAGACGCTGCTTGTCGGCCAGCAACCATTCCTGCAGATAGCCATCAATTCGCAGGTCTCCAACGCGCAACATCGCCTCGGTTTGACCGGGAGTGAGGGGCGCGCGCGCGAGTAGCTGGCGCAGATCGGCGCGGTTCAGGACCAGTTCGGCGAAGCCGTCTTCGGTAGTATCCCGTTGCAAATTGACCGGCGGCGTCCCGGCCCAATGTACTTGCAACCCATCAGCCAGGCGCTGTAGCCGCGCCAAATCCAGGCTTGGCGGCAGACTGACCCGTACCCACAGGGCGGTGGGCGGCAGCACCGTTCCGGTGCGAAACGCATCGGCCGGTATCCCGGCCAGTTCCTGGCTGCTCCGCGCCGTGTAGGTGCGTACCTGTAATACATCACGGCGCGCCATGACCTGATGGAAAACGTGAAACAGGGTTTGCCGGTTGCGCAAGACATCCAGTGACCCATCGGGATTGATGGTGCGCGGGGCGCCCGCGACCGCCAATGCACGGGCGCCCAGGATATCGAACAGCCAGCCGCCGGCGGTGAAAGCGCCCTGTTCGTCCAGCGGCGCCGGCACTTCGACCAGCAGATTACCAGTGGCGCGGGTGTCGAGCACGTAAACCCCCCAGCCGCGCACCGGTTCGTCCTCGCGCAGATAGAGATAGCGTTGTTCGACCCATTCAATCCGGTAGCGAGCGGCGGCCAGCCGCTCAGCCGCGCGGTCGAGCGCCGCGCTATCCCCATTCAGATAAGCCCGTAATTGATCAAGCCCGCTCCTGAACGCTTCCAACTCGCCAGGCCGCGGCGCCGGCGGCGCTTGAGTCTGCAACCGGGATTGCTGTAGTTGCACCTTGTGATCGTTTAACAAGGCCACCAGCGGTTGCGATACCGTCCGCACTGCGCTAATCGCGGTCGCTGGCGACTCCAGCCCCAGTCGGGGGTCTGGCAGGAACGTGAGCAGAAATCCCGCCAGACTGGCGATCCCAACCGCCACCAGCGAGGTTTGCAGCGTGGCGCGCGTCAGGCGGGCGGCGATTTCCTTGTCGTGCATCCGCATGGCGATCAGAGTGGTCAGCAGGTAGCCAAACCCGTAGAGGTCCAGGATGGGAGCGGTCGGCCAGGCCAGCGGCAACAGCCAGCCGAGCGCCAGCTTGTAGCAGAAGCCCAGGCTGAAAAAAAACAGCAGTTGGCGCGGTCCTTCCAGATGCAGACTGGCGATGGCGGGAACCCGGAACAGCAGACGGGCGATGCCCAGAATGAGAAATGCTTCGAGGAAGGACGTCAGAATTTTGGTGGGTTGGTACCATTGCAGCGCCAGCAGCGATGGAATCAGGATGCCATTGAATTCCCAGCCATAGTAAAGATTCATGCGGGAGGCCAGGAACGCGGTGATCAGCAACACGATGTAGGCCTTGGGCGCGGCCAGCAGCGAGGCCGCCAGATTATCGTAGGTGTAGATCAGGTTGCCGATGCTGAAATTGGGGAATTCCATCAAGCCGTAGCGAACGATCAGGCAGGTTAGGCTAACCGTCGCGAATATCGGAATCCAGCCGCTGCGCAGCCCGGTTTTCCAGAATTGATTGGCGATGAGCGAGACGACGATCAGGCCGAAGCTGTGCAGGTCGCTGCGATAATCGAAGTCCATCTGAAAATGGGCGTTCCATAACTCGCCCACCATCGGCCACAGCCAGCCGTCGCCGACCAACCGCACCGCCACGCTGACCAGCACCAGGCCAAAAAAGCGGTCCCGACCAAACAGGCTGCTCCACCAGCCAAAACGGGAACACCGCTCGGAAAAGCCATGCACCAGCAGATAGGTCACGATGCCTTCGAGGAACACCACGCCCGCCGACAGAGGTTTGACCAGCAGCAGGGGCGTCATATAGCCCGGCACTACCAGCCCGGACAGGTTCCAGCCGAAACGCAGGGTGAAAAACACAGCCACCATCACGCCGATCCAGACCGTGGTGATGACAGAATTGGCGAGGCTTTCGGGAAACAGCGTCAGGACGGGCATGATCCGTTGGTTCCCACTCAGTGGGGCGGCGTTGGCGCCGCCGCTTCACCGGCGCCCAGCAGGAGTTCAACTTTGGCCAGCAGCTCCGGTATGTGCATCGGCTTGAACAGTACGGCGTTGGCGCCGGCCGCCAGAATTTGCTCCCGAGCTTCGGGACGTTCCATGCCCGTCAGCGCCAGCACCGGCAGGTGCGGATGATGTTGATTGCGCCACTCAAGAAATTTCAGCCCGTCCATGACGGGCATCATCATGTCCAATACGATCAGGTCCGGCATCCAATTTTCCAGCAAGGTGATCGCTTGTTGCCCGTTGGCGGCAGCACGAGCGTGGTATCCCCCTTTCTGCAAAGACAAGGTCACCAATCGCCGTATCATCTTGCTATCATCCACCACCAGAATTCGCTGGGCGTCGGGCCGCCCCAGAAGCGCATGGCTACGTATGGTGTCCTCGCTTCCATCGCTTTGCTCTTCCCCGCTAAAGCAAGGCAGGCGCAACATGAACCGCATGCCCTGACCCAGCGCGCTGGAACCCTGCAACAGACCTTTCCAGTCTGTCACCTGGCGCCGAGCCAGCCGCAACCGCCGAAACAGCGGCGTGGCCTCGCTGTCATTGCCGCTCAGCCAGCGCTGGAGCTTGGCGTCGGGCATCCCGAATCCCTGATTGGTGAAGTCATAAACCAACCATCCTACCTGCTCCCGCAGTTTGACCGTTAATTCACTGCCGACCACCGCATCCTCGATCAGCACCGTCACCAGGGTTTCCAGGATTTCCTCCAAGGCATCGGGATCGGCCATGACCAGGCTGAGTATTTCCGGCATCTGCACCGCTATCCGCACCCGCCGCTCGTCAGCCTGGCGGGCGAGCCGCGTCAGCGCCGCGCGCAATAACGTCCGTGGTTCAACCGGATAACGGTCGAATTGCTGCAACGCGGCCAAATCCGTCAACAAATACTTTTGCGCCTGGTTGAGCAAGGCCACCGCCGTTTCCACCTGTTGCCGCAGGATCGCCCGCCCCGGCTCCCGGCTGCCTTCCCCACCTTGCCCCTCGCGTAAAGCCACCGCTAGAACCATGGTCTGCAGATGGTTGCGCAGTTGCTGGTGAACTCGTTCCGTCAATTCAGCCTTCAGCAGGCTCAGATTGTGCAAGGTCGTGACATCAATCAGTTCGATGAGAATGCCCCGGAGCTGGAACGGGAGGGCTTCCACCGCCTCGCTGGGGGACTGGGGGGGCTGCGCGTTGTCGGCCACCAGAATCGGCCGGGCGCGTAACGTATACCGGTGTTGGGTATCGCCGGGGACGCTGGCGGGCAGGGTCACCGTTTGGTGAGCGGTGAAAACCCGCTGCAAGGCCTGGCGCCCGTCGGAAAGGCTGGTGCCGCAGAGGGCGCTCAACAAATCCAGGGCGGTCATTTCGTATGCAGGCAGTTGGCCCCGCCGCAGGATCACAGTCATCGCTTTATTGGTTTGCAGCGCCCGACCGAACGGGTTATAAAAAATCGCGGCGGTTTCCATCCCTTGGAAAACCTGCTCCAGCCCGAACAGCCGCCTTTCGAAAGCCAGCATCGTCTGGCGCAGGGTGTGATGGAGGCTTTCGCCGCCTTCCAGCCGCAAGTAGCGGAGCGTCTCGTTCCTGGCTTCCGCCGTCTGCCGTTGTTGCCATTGCAATCGGTGGTAGAGCAGTTCGGTGATCTGGTGGCGGAAATCGTCTACCAGTGTGAAAAAGTCGGGATTGGCCGCGATTTTGTCGGGTGACACGCCCATCGCCCAGAAACCCAGCAACTCGCTGCCGAACAGCAGCGGTGTCAGATATTGATCTATGGTAGGGTCCGCTTTCAGGAACAAGCGCCGGGTCAAGCGCAGGGCCCGACGTTCAACGAGAGCGTCGCTGTAGGGCGACCGCCGGTAATCCCGACGCCGTTCGTCAATGTCAGCGAATTGGCAATTCATCGCGGCGATTTCCCGAAGGTAATATTGGTCGGGAATGCGTTCCAGAAAAATCAGCCAACTGAGATCGAGCGTTTGCCGAACCAAATCCACCACCTGTTTCCAAGGCTCCGGGGATGCGTAGAAGCCGGGTGGGGTAGCGTGCTCGCGCAGGCGGCTGGACAAGTTGACGATCAGCGACCGCAACACCTTGTCCTCGGCCAGCGACCTGTGCCAAAACACCAGCGTGAAGGTTGCGATCTGGGCAACGATCAGCGCCGTTGCCGGCAGCCACCAGTGCGCGTAGGCCAGGGACAACCAGACCAACGCTGCGTGGATCAGCAAAATGCCGCTGGTGACCCATAACCTGAAGCGCAGCCGTCCCCACTGATAAATGATCATGCTGGCGAAAACGACTACCGCCAGAATGGTCAGGACCATCAGAGCTGAGAACGGCTGAATCGGCTGGTTGCGGAGCAGTGTTTCCAGTGCGTAGCCCTGGAATGCCAGCAGGGACATGCCGGAATTAGCCGTCTGGTCGAGCGGGGTGTGCAGGCTCGGCGTCTGCGGCGGAGGCAGCACGCCGATCAGGACGCTGCGTCCCCGCACCAGTTCGGGGATTAAGCCATCCCGCAGCAACCGTTGCAGGCCCACCGTCGGCAAATAAGCCGGACCGCCCTGAAAATTGACCCAGTACGGCTGATCCGGTAGCAGTGACGGGTCACCGGCTGATTGAGCGGCTGCTCGGACTTCCAGGGCGGGATGATGCTGACCTTGCACCGTGAACCCGGCATATTGGCGGTGATAGTAACCGTTATCGGCTGGCGGCAGTGCGACCACGCCAAACGGCGGTTCCCGGTCGAGGGTGTTGACCGCGGCTGGCCAGGGTTCCAACCGGGCTTGGTCGGGATCGCCCGCCGGATCGGCTACGATGCCGCGTCCGAAAATGACGGTGCCCATTGTGTTCGCCCGTTCGAAGAAGCGCGGCGAGGTGTTTTCGGGAAGGAATGTAAACAGGATTTGCCGGGCGCCGAGCTTTTCCAGCGTTTCCAGAACCCTGAGCCAGGATTGTTCGCTGGCGCCGCGATCCCGCGGATCCGCCGCGATCAGCAACACGCTGGGCGGCGCTGGTTTGACCAGGCTGTAACGCATGGTCAGACCGTAAAGCGCGGCGTCGGTAATTTGGAAAAAATTGATCTGATGCGACACCCATGTCGTTAATACTATCGCGATAGCGATAATGATCCCGCTATAAGGAAGTTTGGCGGCTGTGAAGATATTGGGGAATGCCATTATTGGAGGATTGTTCCCATATAATTTTGATGCTGTTTTCAGAAGAGAAGAAGAGCGACGGATATAAATATAGCATTGAAACCGCTGTGCTTTGAGGCGCCGCCAGCGCACGAGTCGGACCAAAATAACGGGACCATGGCGATCTCGCCAGCGCCATTAGGGCCGGGCAGGCCGAAACCAATGGCCAGTTGACAGCGACGTTCGTGGGAGGGTTATGCCGGAGTGGTGAGGAAGATACGGGGTATTTTTACGCTCGGCGCTCAATGAAAAAAGGCGGGTAACGCCATGCGTCCCCGCCTTCTCCACCGGACCCGGTTACGAACTCAGGGGTTCGTCAGTCCTTGATGGCCAGTTCCTCGCTGTCATCGCCTTTATCCTCGGTGGTGATAGCCTTGGCTTCGGACTCCGTGCTCTCGAACACGTGCCCGGCCCCGGTCGTCGGTTTACTGGGCACCCAGTTATGCCGTCGTTGCAGGTGATAGGCCAGGCCGGTGCCAGCAGGAATCAGCCGGCCCACAATCACATTCTCCTTCAATCCGCGCAGATCATCGCGCAAGCCCCGTACTGCGGCTTCGGTCAATACGCGGGTGGTTTCCTGGAACGAGGCGGCGGAGATGAACGACTCAGTAGCCAGCGAAGCCTTGGTGATGCCCAGCAGCAGCGGTTGCCAGACCGCTGGCATCCGGTTTTCGGCCAGCGCCCGGTCGTTTTCTTCCATCACCCGGGGGCGCTCGATCTGTTCGCCCGGAATGAACGGGGTGTCGCCGGAACTGGTGATCTCGACCTTGCGCAGCATCTGGCGGATGATCACCTCGATGTGCTTGTCGTTGATCTTCACGCCCTGCAGGCGGTAGACGT
>CALMNY010000531.1 GCA_937872125.1 uncultured Candidatus Competibacteraceae bacterium
CCTGGAGCCGGTCATCTTCGCGGTGGCGTTCGTGGTGTATGCAGCGGGGGCGCCCGTGGGGATTGACCGGCAGGGCGCGGCAGGGTCGGTGGCGGCGATGCTGGGCGCCTCCGGACACGAGCGGGTCGCGCCGCTCGCCGTGATGATGGGTCGCGTGGCCGGCCTCTTGCCTCTGGGCGACTTGCCCACGCGCGCCAACCTGGCCGCGGCTTTCCTGGCGGCGCTGGCGGATTTCCAGAAAACCCTGTGGGAGAAGAAAAAGCTGGTGTTCGCAACCCGCTACGTCATTACCCTGGATCGCATTGAGAAGCTGGCGGGCCAGGACTGGCTGGAGGCGCGGCTTGACCGGATTATGCACGGCCAGCGCGAGGAGTGGCGGAAGCTGGGACTGGGCGAGTATGCCGACGCCGACGCCTGCCGGATGGTCACCCATGGCGACTTGCTGGCCGAGGCCAACTATCGTTATCTGCCGCTGCCAGTGGATACCGGCTGCTTCGATGAGGAGTTCAAGTGGGCGTTGCTCGACGCAGTGAGCCGGGAAACCCCGCTGGATCAGGCGCTCGACGGGCTGGCGATCCACTCCGACAACTGGCAGGCCCTGAACCTGCTTCAGGCCAAATACCGCGAGCGGGTGAAGTGCATCTACATCGATCCGCCGTACAACACCGGCAGCGACGGCTTTCCCTACAAGGACGCCTATGCTCATGCCTCGTGGCTGGCGATGATGCAGGACCGCCTGCGGGCCGCCGCGCCGTTTCTGGCCCGCAACGGGGCGCTGTTCGCCAGCATTGACCATGTGGAACGCCACGCCCTGACCGAAGCTCTGGCGCGGACGCTGGGCCGGCAAAACCGGGTGGAGGAAATCATCTGGGGCCAGAACACCACCAAGAACCAGTCGCCGACTTACTCGACCAATCATGAATACGTCGAGGTGTTCGCCCGCGATCTGACCGTCGCCAGCGGTGACGAGCGGATGTTCCGCGAGCCCAAGCCGGGCGCGGCGGAGGTGCTGGAACTGGTGGACCGGCTGAATCCGGATTACCCGCCGGTGACGGAAATCGAAGCCCGGATCAAGGCATTGTTCGAGCGGCACCGGGCCGAATTCCGCGATGAACTGGATGAAAGCGGCATCGAATACGATAAAAGCCTGGACCCCTGGAAAGGGCTGTACAACTACCAGCACGCCGAATATCGGGGTCAACAGGAGCGCTATGTGCCCGAAGCCGAAGCGCGGGAGAAGCAGGCAAGGATTTGGGTGTGGCGGGAAGACAACCCTTCAATGCCATCAGGTAAACAGGCAGAAAACACCAGCGATCCGAATCATCCCAACTACCGCTTTTACAAGCCGATACATCCCACAACAGGCAAACCGTGCCCGCATCCAAAGCGAGGATGGTGCTGGCCTCGGCAATCAGATAAGGAAACTGTGTCCCGTCCAAGTTTTGAGACAGCAGAGAATGATGACCGGGTTGTTTGGGGACCAGACCATAAGAAGGTCCCTCAACTAAAGAAATTCCTGCACGAAGTTGACACGCAGGTATCCAAGTCGCTGCTCCTGGACTATACCGACGGCGAAAAGGAACTAACCCAGCTAACCGGCAAATCCAACAGCTTCCCCAATCCCAAGCCGACGACGCTAATCGAGCGGTTCATCCTGCAAACCACCGACGCCGACGAATGGGTGATGGATTTCTTCGCCGGGTCGGGCACCACCTTTCACGCCGCCGTTTCGGCTCGGCATGATGACCGCCAGCGGCGGCGGGTGCTGCTGATCGAGGGCGGGGCGCATTTCGAGCCGGTGCTGCTGCCGCGTCTCAAGCGGTTGGGCGCCGCCTGGGTCTGGAAAAACGGCAAACCGGCCGCCCTCAACGGTCCCGGCCTGTTTCTGCGGGTCCAGACTTTGGAGCAATACGAGGACACGCTGGCCAATCTCGACATCGCAGCGGAACCCGGTCAATCCGCCAGCTTTGATTTCGACGACCCCGCGTTCAGCCTGCGCTATCGTCTGCACCGGGACAGCCACGCCCTCTACAGCGCGGTCGAGCGGTTCGCCTCCCCGTTCGGCTATCAGTTGCAGCGGGTGGCCGGCGGCGGCGAAGCGCAATCGCAACCCGTTGATCTGATCGAGAGTCTCGTTTATCTGCTCGGTCTCGACGTGACCCGGCTCTATCGTGAACCGCCTGGCGTGGTCATGCTCGGCAACGACCGGCGCGGCCAGACGGTGGCGGTATTCTTCCGGGACTGTAACCACCCGGACTCGACCGTGTGGCTACAAGACAAGCTGGCCCAGCACCCCGCCGACCGACTGCTGACCAATGACCCGGCGGCGCTGGCCTTCGCGGGCTGCGACCGCCTGGAAGCGATTGAGGCGGTGTTCGCCGAGCAGTTTGGGCGATCCTGATGAACACCATCGCTCCCAACCCACCATCGGATATTACTACCACTATCCTCGAACGGCTGGCGGTCATCGAACAAACGGAAGCGGTGCGCATCCTGTACGCCTGCGAATCCGGCAGCCGGGCCTGGGGCTTCGCCTCGCCCGACAGCGACTACGACGTGCGGTTTATCTATGTCCGCCCGCGCGACTGGTATCTGAGCATTGACCTGGAGCATCGCCGGGATGTGATCGAACGGCCTATCGAGGACGTGTTGGACATCAACGGCTGGGATTTACGCAAGGCCCTGCAACTGATGCAGAAATCCAATCCGCCGCTGTTCGAGTGGCTGCACTCGCCTATCGTCTATCGGGCGCACCCCGGATTCCGCGAGGCGCTGCTGGCCCTGACGCCGGCCTATTACTCCCCGCTCGGCTGCGCCTGGCACTACCTGCACATGGCGCGGGGCAACGACCGGGCCTACCTGCAAGGCGAACAGGCACGGCTGAAGAAATACTTGTACGTGCTGCGCCCCCTGCTGGCGGTGCGCTGGCTGGAAAGTGGGCGGGGCGTGGTGCCGATGCCGTTCCGTGATCTGGTGGAAACCCTGATTCCGCCCGGCGAACTGCGCGACGCCATCGAACATTTGCTGAGGCTCAAGCAGAGCGGCGCGGAACTGGCCTGGGGGCCGCGCATTCCGGCCCTGAGCGACTGGATCAAGGCCGAACTCGCGCGACTGGTGGAGGGTCCCGCCGCGCTGGTCCCGACGGCTAAGCCTGGCGTGGAACCGCTGAATGCACTGTTTCGGGAGTGGCTGAGGTAATCATCAACTTCACAACCTCGGATCCACCGGTTCCGACTCCAGCGCCAGGACTCCGAACACGCACTCGTGCACCCGGCGCAGCGGTTCGCGGGCGACGAACCGCTCCAGCGCCTCCAGGCCCA
>CALMNY010000532.1 GCA_937872125.1 uncultured Candidatus Competibacteraceae bacterium
ACCACCAGCGAGAGCATGCGCAGTTGTTCTTCGGTGGCTTTGTGCGCGTCAATGTCGGTATGGGTGCCCAGCATCCGCAGTGGCCTGCCGTCGGCATCGCGTTCGACGATCTTGCCCATCGAAAAAATCCATTTCCATGCGCCCGACTGGGTTCTTTGCCGGAATTCCACCCGGTATTCGGGCAAGCGCCCGGCGAGGTAATCCTGGTAAATCTTCACGATGGCATCGCGATCATCGGGATGCAGGCGAGCGATCCAGGCGGAATTGGTCTCTGCGAAGCATTCCGGGTCATAGCCCAGCATGGTGGCGTATTCGGCGCTGACGATAGCCTCGCCGGTTTGGATATTCAGATCGTAGATGCCCTGGTTGGTGGCGGCCAGCGCCAACGCCAGCCGTTCCTTGGCCTCGAATAACGATTTTTCCGCTAGCTTGCGCTCGGTGATGTCGGCGCCAAAGATGGCGATTCGGATCACCTGACCCTGCTCATCGAGCACCGGGTTGATGGAATTATCAATGATCCGCCCCTCGCGCTCGTCCTCGAACTGGAGGGGCTGACGGGACTGGAACACTTGGTCAACAGCCTGGCGGCGGGTGTGCGCGAGCACGGGATCGAGTAATTCATAGGCATTGGCGCCCAACAGTTCTTCCTGGCGACGACCGAAACGCCGAGCCATGGTTTTATTCAACGCGAGGATGGTCCCGTCCCGATCCATCAGGAAGGCGGATTCGGGCAAGGCGTTGAGGATGGACACGATGGACTGATAACTGGCGCGCAAGGCCTCCTGGGCAGCCTGATTTTGGCTCTTGATGCGCTGACGCTCAGTGATATCGCGGTTCGAACCCCGCCGTCCCAGAAACTGGCCCCCCTCATCAAAGACCGGTTTACAGCTATGCTCGATCCAGCGTTCGTCCCCCGCCTGGGTGCGGATGCGCAGGATCATCGGCTTGCACTCGGTTGTGGTCGGATTCTGCGTATGCGCCCGCCAGGTGTCCCGATCGTCGGGATGGATGAGTGCGACCATCAGGCCGGGATCTGCAAAAAACGCGGCAGGCGGATAGCCCGCCACTTCCAGGCAGGCGGGCGACACATAGAGGTAGCTGCTGCCATCGGGCGCCAGCCAATACTCCCAGTTGGGGGAATAGTCGGCCAGGATTCGGTATTTCTGTTCGCTTTTTTCCAGCAGGGCGGTGCGTTGCGCCACCAGGTTTTCCAGCGTATTCCGCAGGCGGGACAGCTCCAGATGCGTGCGCACCCGGGCGCGGACCTCGTCAATGTCGAACGGCTTGCTGATGTAATCGGCGGCGCCCAGGTTGAAACCCTTGACCTTCTCCTGTACAGCGCCCATCACGGTCACAAAGATGACCGGAATGCGGTTGCCCACCGACGTAGCCTTGATCCGGCGACAGACTTCGTAGCCATCCATCTCCGGCATGACGATGTCGAGCAGGATCAGATCGGGCGGCGCCGGTCCCAGCGCCAGGTCGAGGGCTTTGGCCCCGCTGGTCGCCACTTTGACGCAATAGTCGTCCTTAAGCGCGCCGAGCAATTCATGAACGTTGGCCGGGACATCGTCCACCACCAGCAGGGTAGGCCGACGTTTGGGGTCGCTATGGCTGGCGCTATCGAACGTCAAGGGATTCCGCCGATAACGGCGCAACTCCAGTTGGGTGCGCAACCGCACCCGCAGCAGTTCGGGATTGACCGGCTTGGTCAGGTAGTCCGCAACGCCCAGCTTGAGGCCGCGCGCCTCGTCGGTGGCTTCGGCCAGCGCGGTGACGAAAATGACTGGAATCTCGGCGGTCGCCGGATTGGCTTTCAAATGGGCGAGCACCGCATAGCCATCCATGCCCGGCATTTTGATGTCGAGCAGAATCACGTCGGGCTGCGGCTGGCGTTGCGCCAGTTCCAGCGCCCGTTCGCCCCGGGTGGCAGCGCTGATCACATAGTCGTCGCGCAGGATATTCATCAGCGCGTGCAGATTCTCATGCACGTCATCCACGATCAGCACGCGGGGCCGGCTGTCGGCAGCGACGGAATCAGTCATGGTAGATCATTCAGGTGGTAAGCGTTGCAGGCGGTCTTGCAGAGCGTTGATCTGCGCGAGCGCCTCTTCGATGGCGAATACATCAATCTGCGCGGCGATGGTGGCGATTTCCGGCTCCAAAGGCGTGCCGCTCACCCCAGCCTGCAGTTCCAGGATCAGGGCTTCAGCGGCCCCTATATTATAGTCCAGCGCCTCGGCCAGGCGCTGCAACCGCTCGCTGAGCGCCGCGCACTCCAGCGGCGGCGCGGTGGTCGGCAGCGGCGGCGCGGCGCGAACCGTCAGGTGGTCAATGTCCTGCATCACTGCCGCCAGCAAGGTCTGGAATTTCGCCAGCGCCGCCGCATCAGGCAGTCGCCCTTGTTTGATCTGGGCGTCGAGGGCGGTGACGTGGTCATACAGCGCCGTCGCGCTGAGGTTGCCGGCAACGCCTTTCAATCCGTGGCAATAGGCTTCCGCCGCCTGGGCGCCCTGTTCCGCCGCCAGGCGCTGCAACTCGCCAACGGCGTCGGCATAGTGTTCGCGGAAGCGGCGCAACTGGTTACGGTAGGCGTCGGGTTTGCCGCCAATGCGGCGCACCCCCTCGCCGGCGTCCAGCGTGGTGAGGGCCGCCAGGTCGGGCGGCAACTCGTCGGGCGGCGGCGACAGCGGCGGCGCCGGATGTTCCGGCCGGGGCGCGGCGGCGGGCGCGATCCACTGGCTCAGCACCGCGATCAACCGGTCGGGCGCGACCGGTTTGGTGACGTAGTCGTTCATGCCGGCGGCCCGGCTCTGTTCGGCGTCGCGGGCCATCGCCAGCGCGGTCATGGCGATGATCGGCACCGTGGCCAGCCGCTCGCCGCCCGGCGTTTGCCCCAGCGCGCGGATTTGGCGCGTCGCTTCGAGGCCGTCCAGAACCGGCATCTGAATATCCATCAGTACCGCGTCATACGCCTGCTGCTGCACCTTCTCGACCGCTTCCTGCCCATTCACCGCCACATCCACCTCGATCCCCTCGCTCCGCAGCAGTTCGGTGGCGAATTCGCGGTTGATCTCATTATCTTCGACCAGCAACACCCACGCGCCCGCCAGGTGGCCACCGGTCGCCGCCTCCGGCGGACGGGCGGCCGCTTGGGCCTCGGTCCCCAGAATCCGGCCACGCCCCAGCACCGACATAATCGTGTCGAGCAGGGTGGAAGGCGACACCGGTTTGATCAGAAAACCATCAATCCCCGCCTGTTCGGACCGGCGGATCACGTCTTCACGGCCATAGGCGGTCACCATCACCACCTTGGGCTGCCGGGGAATGGCCGGATCGCGGTGAATGCGCTGAGCCGCCTCATCGCCGTTCATCCCCGGCATCCGCCAATCCATCAGCACCAGGTCGTAGGGCTTTTCAGCAGCCGCGGCCAGCGCCGTCAAGGCGTCCGGCCCGTTCAGCGCAATGCCGACGTCGAGATGGAAGAAGCGCAGCATTTCAGCCAGGATTTCGCAGGAGACCGGGTTGTCATCCACCACCAGCACCCGCAGCCCTTCGAGCAGCGGGCCAGCCTGCTCCACCAGTTCGCGCCGACGCGCTTGCGCCTGCTGGGCGATTTGCAGATGCACGGTCAACCCGATGGTCGTGCCCTGCCCAGGCTGCGAGTCCTCGATCCAGATCCGCCCCCCCATCCGCTCGACCAGATTCTTGCAGATCGCCAGCCCCAGGCCCGTGCCGCCGAATCGGCGGGTGGTGGACTGATCCGCCTGGATGAATTTTTCAAACAGCCGGGCCTGAACCTCCGGCGTCATGCCCATGCCGGAATCGCGCACATACACCTGCACGGTCAGCGCCGTTTCCGTGGCGTTGAGGCTGTGCAGCGCCAGTTCGATCTGGCCGTGCTCGGTGAACTTCACCGCGTTGCTGCACAGATTGAGCAGAATCTGCCCCAGGCGCAGGGGATCGCCGATCAGCACCGGCGGGATGGCGACATCATAGCGAATGAGGAATTCGAGGCCCTTTTGCTCGGCCTGGGTGTTGATCGTATTGGTCAGCGGCTCCAGCACGCTGTCCAGCCGGAATTCGACCTGCTCGATCTCCAGCTTGCCCGCCTCGATCTTGGACAAATCGAGAATGTCGTTGATCAGGCCCAGCAGCAGATTCGCCGCGCCCTGCGCCTTCGCCAACTGGTTATGCAAATCGGGCGGCAGTTCATGTTTGAGCGCCAGATACAACATGCCGATAATCGCATTCATCGGCGTGCGAATTTCGTGGCTCATGTTGGCCAGGAATTCCGACTTCATGCGCGTGGCGGCTTCGGCCTGCGTTTTGGCGTGCATCAATTCGGTGGTGCGCTCATCCACCAGCCGCTCCAGATTGGCGCGCTCATCCTCCAGTTCCTGGGTCGTATGCACCAGCGCCTGGGTCCGCTGGGCGACCTGCCAGCGCAGTAACAAATTGATCGCCAGCAATAACAGCAGCCCGACGCCCAGCCCGGCCAGGGAGTTCCGGACCCAGTGGGGCACGAGCACCTCGGGCGGCAAAGCCATCGCCCGGTGCAGGGCGTCGAAATAGAGCGACGTTGCATCGCGCCGCCACTCGGTCAAATGGACGTCAATGCGGTCCAGCAGGTCTGCATTGCGCCCTTTGCCGGCGGCGAAATACAGGCTGGTGGGCAAAAACATGACCGGCGTTTCCTGCAAGCGGTATTGGCTGCCGTTGCGCGCGGCGAAGAAACTGTTGGTCACCACAGCGTCCGCCTGGCCGGCGACCACCGCCGCATAGCCCTGATCCAGCGAATCTACGCGAACCGGCTGGTACGCATGGTTGCCGCCGGCCATCAACTGGGCGAAAAATTTTTCCTGAATGCCTCCTTGCAGAATGGCGACGCGCTGGCCGGCGAGGTCGGCCAGGGTGTACAGCTTGAGGTCGGGACGGCTGTAGATCTGCGACCAACTGCTGGCGACCGAGACCTGATGAAAGTCGAAACGCTGTTGCCGCTCGCTGGAAAAGGCCACGTCCGGCATCAGGTCGAGCCGTCCCTGCTCCAGTTGCTCCAGACAGTCGGCCCACTGGCAGGGAACGTAGCGCAGCGTCCAGTGTTCGGCGCGGGCGATTTCATTGAGCAATTCGACGAACAGGCCGGCCGGGCGGTGGTTTGCGCCGGTGTAGACTTTGGGCGCGTTCTCGTAAAGTCCGACGGTGATAACCCGCCCCTCGGTCTTCATGACCCATGGCCAGATGGCGACCGCCAGAGCGACCAGCGTCGCCAGGATGACGACGGTCAGCAGGTAGCGAATGTTTTTCATGCTCCTATGATAACTCTTTGATTGTCGCGGAAAGGCTCTATTCCCCCCTGCCAAGGGGGGTGGCCCGAAGGGCCGGGGGGGTTAGCTCGCGCGATCAAACCACCCCGGCGCTACGCGCCACCCCTCCTTAGCCAAGGAGGGGAACCCTTAAGTTAATGGCCGTGATGCTCCAGCGTGGGAGCCTGGTCTCAGGCGCCGCTCCTACGATAAGCCTTTGATTTTTGAATACAGTATCACAGGACGATGTCCTGAGCAGCGACCGCTTGCTGGAGCCGATCAAAAGCGAGTTCCAGGTCGTAGCGTTCAATCGCCTCGGCGATCCCGGGGAAATGCGCGCCAAGGATGCCCCGAAACACCGCCTCGTGCTCGCTCAGGAACTGCTGGCTCGCGGGGTCATCTTCGCGCAATTGTTGCACCAGTTGGCTGCAGAGCGCGCGCCCGTGGTCGCCGTCCACCCCGGGCGCGTCCGGCACTGTGGGTGTCGGAAGCGCCGCCTCGCCCAGCAGATCGGGCGCGACCTCCTGAGTATGTTCACAGTCTTCGATCGGCAGCGCCTCGCGGCCAGCCAGGGCGGCGAAATCCGGTAGCG
Source organism: uncultured Candidatus Competibacteraceae bacterium (assembly GCA_937872125.1). Taxonomy (GTDB): domain Bacteria; phylum Pseudomonadota; class Gammaproteobacteria; order Competibacterales; family Competibacteraceae; genus Contendibacter. The sequence continues at coordinate 5,899 of CALMNY010000532.1, forward strand.
GCGCCCCGGTCTCTGCGCCCCGACCCAGCCGGGCCGTGAACCAGAACGTAGACCCCTGCCCCGGCGCGCTCTCGACGCCCACTTCACCGCCCATCAGGGTTGCCAGCCGTTTCGAGAGGGCCAGCCCCAGCCCGGTCCCGCCGTACTGGCGGCTCGCGGAGGCGTCGGCCTGCTGAAAACTCTGGAACAGCAGCGGCAACTGGTCCGCGCCAATCCCAATCCCGGTGTCGCGCACCGCGAACCGCAACAGCACCCCGTCGGCCAGCGGGGCCGCCACCTGCACCGCAATCGCGATTTCGCCCCGGTCGGTGAACTTGACCGCATTGTCGGCGTAGTGGCTCAGCACTTGCTCCAGCCGCAGCGGGTCACCCACCAGTCGGTTCGGTACGTCGGCCGCCACGGCCACATTCAGTTGCAACGCCTTGCCTGCGATCTTCCCGACCATCAGCCGGGTCACGCGCTTGAGCACCTGCGCCAGATCAAAATCAATCTGCTCGACCCCCAGGTTGCCGGCCTCGATCCTGGAAAAATCCAGAATATCGTTGATCAGCCCCAGCAGATGCTGGCTGGAACGCTGAATTTTCAGCAAGTGGTCGCGCTGGCGTGGCGTCGGTTCGGTCCTCAGAGCCAGATGGGTCATGCCGATGATCGCGTTCAGCGGCGTGCGGATCTCGTGGCTCATGTTGGCCAGAAAATTCGCCTTGGTTTGCGCGGCGGCCTCAGCCAGGTCACGCGCTCTGCTCATCTCGGCGAAGGCCGCCCGCTGGATGCTGATGTCCTCGAACGTAACGACATTGCCTTTGCGCAGGTCCTGGCGGTCAATGAACTGGAGCGCCAGGCGGCCCCAGAACCGGCTGCCATCCTTGCGGACCAGCTCCAGTTCCTCCTGGTGGAAACCTTGCTGCAGCAGGCTGGCCTCGGCTCTCTGGCCGATGTCGCCAAAAGTGGTTTCGTCGGCGTACAACAGCCGCGTGCTCTGGCCGAGCATTTCGTCAGGGCCGTAGCCGAACAGCCGCTCCATGGTGCGGTTGCAGCGTTCGATCCTGCGGTCGCGCGCCAGGATGATGCCGACTGTCGCCGCGTCGAAGATGGCCCGCTGTTCCTCGTTAGCCAGGCGGAGCGAGTCGGTCAGCGCCGCCAGATCCGCCGTGCGCTCGGCCACAAGGCGCTCCAGACCTTGACGGTATTCGGCCAATTCGCGTTCGGCCTGGCGTTGCTCGGTCACATCAACGCCCAGACAAAGCGAAATCCGCTCGCCTTCGGGATTGAAAATTGGATTGTTCCACCACAGGATCCGCCGCGCCGCCCCGGACCGGGTCCAAATGGTGTTTTCCAGCTTCCTGGGCAACTCCCCAGCCACCAGGGCCGCGGAAAACGCCTCTGCCGCCGCCGCTTCGCCCTCGGGCGGCGCCACGGTCGAGGACCAGTCCTGGCCCAGCAGCTCCCGCCGGGAATAGCCGGTGATCTCTTCGCCTTTGGGGTTGAAAATCACCACCCGGCCCTGAGCGTCCAGTCCCAGAATCATCACGTTGGCGGTTTCAATCAGTTGATCGGTGAACGCCCGGGCGCGCCGCAAGCGATCTGCCGCCATGCGGCGCACAAAGACGTTGGCCAGTCGTTCGGCGACGGTGTCAAGGAGCGTGCGTTCCTCGGCCAGAAAGGGACCTTCCTGCTGGGGCGGGCGCGTCTCCACGTAGGCCACGGTCACCTGACCGTGCGGTTCGCCATCCACCAGGATCGCGGCGCTCATCTGGACGACGGCGTCGCTAAAGCGGGCTGTCGCATAATCCTGTCCTTCCCATTCGATCCGGGCCACGGCGACCTCGGGGTAGAACCAGCCCGCCGGCAGCAATTCCACCACCTCGCGCAGCACATCGGGCAGTGGCTTGCGCAAATCCTCGGTGACGCGGAACACGCCATACAGGCAGTGCTGCTCCTTGTTGCGCTCACGCAGCGCGATCTGTGCGTTGTATTGCTCCGTGATGTCCCGGCTGATGCCGCGCATACCCTGGTATTCGCCGTCCGGGCTGAAAAAGGGCGTCGCCCGGCTATCCACGACCACCAGGTGACCATCGCGGTGACGGTTATAATGCACCCCGCAGAAGGGTTGCCGTTGCTTCGCGGCGGTGAGGAAGGCCTCGACAACCTGCTCTGCATCGTCCCCGGCCAGAAGGTGATTGGCGGACCGGCCCAGAAACTCGGCGGGGTGATAACCCAGGTGATTCTGGAGTGTGGGACTGAGGTAGGTGTAGCGGCCGCGCGTATCAATTTCCCAGATGCAATCGGTGGTGTTCTCGACCAGCGCCCGGTATTGCTCCTCGCTGACCCGCAGGGCTGCCTCGGCGGCCTTGCGGGCGGTGATATCGGTGGAAACGCCGCACAGCGCATAGATCTCGCCGGTGGGGTGACGCAGAGGAATCTTCACCGACTGATAAGCCTTGACGATAGCGCCATCGGCGCCGGTCACCACTTCTTCGGTGGTGACCCGTTCGCCGGTTTCCAGCACCCGGCGGTCGTCATGGTGCATCCGGCTGGCGGTATCCAGGTCGAACAGATCGGCGTCGGTGTGACCGATGATGTCCTCCAAATTTTTGCCGAACAGGGTGCAGGCGGGTTGATTGGCGTAGGAATAGCGGTAGCTCGTATCCTTGATGTAGATATAGGCCTCGACGCTGTCCAGGATGGTGGTGAGGCGTTCCTCGCTGTCGCACAGATCTGCCTCGATGCGCTGCTGCTCGGCGATTTCTTCCTGCAACTTATTTCGGGCGGCGCGGTAGTCGTATTCCATGCGCCGGGCGTTCAGGCTGATCAGGATCAAGGTGATCAGTTGCACCGTCAGAATATGAACCAGGATGTAATAACTTTGCACGCCGGGTTCGAGCATGGCCGGTAGCGCGATGCCGTGGTGAAAAAACCGCGCGATGGCCAGAACGCCGATGAACGACAGCCAGCCGGCAAGCAGCGCATCGGTGGCGTCGAAATAGGCGGGACGGGGGCGGAGCGTGACGTGCGCCGTGGCCAGGGCAAGCAAACCCGTATAAAGCGAATAAATCATGATACGGGTGTTGGCCGCCGCCGGGTCGAGACTGGCGTAGCCGAACACCACGATAAAGGACGCCATGATGGCCAACTCCAGCGAGTCGCTGACCGGTTGTCCCCGGAACACCCGCATGCCGCGCTGGATCAGCAGGAAGCCTCCGATGGTCAGGCTGTCACCCGCAAGGATGGCTAAACTGCCCGCCCCCTGGAAGAACAAGGCCGGTCCTGCCGCCAGCGCGGCGATGCCGGCCGTCCACCAGCCAAAGCCGGGATAGGTGGTGCGCGTCCACAGCGTCATGGCCATCATCCCTGCGGCGGCCAGGGACAACACGGACGTAGTGAACATGAAGGATTGGATATCCATGGCGGCTCCGATGCCACTAGCGTGCGTAACTACTCAGGGCGACAGCGAACCGGTCGCGCGAATGGCCCACCAGGCTCTATCGAGACTCCGGGCGATTGCCATAAAAGGTCTTACCAGGTAGGTTCCCCGTAGGGACACAGCGCCGCCGTGTCCCTGCAAGCCCCACAGTATAATCCTGGCGAGAAATCACCCCGGATGTTCAAACCCGCTGACTGAGCAGGGCGGGCAAATCGGCAATCGAGGCGATCACGGCGTCCGGCTGGGCGTCACGGATGTCGTAGCCATGATTGTAGCCGTAGGGAACGCACACCACCGGACAGCCCGCATTGCGGGCTGCGCCCACGTCATTGCGCGAGTCGCCAATCATCAGACCACGGCGGATCGGTATACCCAGCCGTTCGGCGCACAACAGCAGGGCGTCCGGGGCAGGCTTGGGATTGGGCGCGCACTCGCCGCCGACCACGGTGGCGAAAAAGTGGCCGATACCCAGCCGATCCAGCAGGGGCAGAGCGAACTCAACTGATTTGTTGGTGACGCAGGCCATGGGAAAACCGGCGCCGCGCAGCTCGGTCAGTCCTTCGACCGCGCCGGGATAGAGGCTGCTGTAGACGCTGATGTGTTCGGCGTAGGCGGCCTTGTACAGCGGGCGGGCGCGAGCGAACAGCTCCGGGTCCGCCTGCCCGGCCATGTCGTCGGTCAGAGCGCGGTGAATCAGGTTGTTCATGCCGTTGCCGACCCAGGTGCGCACCCGTGCTTCCGGGCGCTCCGGCAGGCCCAGTTGCTGCAGCATGGCGTTCACCGCGGCGGTCAGATCAGGGACGCTGTCCACCAGGGTGCCATCCAAATCGAAGAACAGTGCGGCGACGTGTTCAAACATGGGGTTGGCGCTCCACCTGGGCCAGTTCGGCGCGCATCGCCGTGAGAGTGGCCCGGTAGTCGGGGGTATTGAAAATGGCGGAACCGGCGACGAAGGTGTCGGCCCCAGCCTCGGCAATCTGGCGGATGTTATCGAGCTTGACGCCGCCATCCACTTCCAGCCGGATTGGATAGCCGCTGGCGTCAATCAGCCGGCGGGCGTCGCGCAGCTTGTTCAGGGTGCCGTTGATAAAACGCTGGCCGCCGTAGCCGGGATTGACCGACATCAGCAGCACCATATCCACCTTGTCCATCACGTACTTCAGATATTCCAGCGGGGTGGCGGGGTTGAACACCAGCCCGGACTTGCAGCCAAGGTCGCGGATCAGTTGCAGGCTGCGGTCAATATGCTCGCTGGCTTCGGGGTGGAAGGTGATGTAGCTGGCGCCGGCGGCGGCGAAATCGGGAATGATGCGATCCACCGGCTTGATCATCAGGTGGGCGTCAATCGGCGCGGTGACGCCGTGCTTGCGCAGCGCCTCGCACACGATGGGGCCGACCGTCAGGTTGGGGACGTAATGGTTGTCCATCACGTCGAAATGAACCAGGTCCGCGCCGGCGGTCAGCACGGCGTCCACTTCCGCGCCGAGCCGGGCGAAATCGGCGGACAGAATCGAAGGGGCAATCCAGTAATCCCGCATGAGAATTGGCTACCTCGAACGAAAGCCCCGGTCGCGGCGCCGGGGGGAGTCGGTTGGTGGGGGGTAACTTTACCGCATGTTGCCGGGGGATAAATCCCCCAACAGCCCTCCTGAGGTCACCGACCCACCTTCGAGTGCATTTTGCCCATTCCCGACTAATCTGATGGGATCGCATGGTGAATTGTCGAGTGGATTTTGCCCATGTCCCAAGCTTTCTCCTGCCCGTTTTGCGGGCTTGCGTCGGAACGCATCGTGCACCGAACCGAACATTTTTACGCGATCCGCGATGCGTTCCCGGTGGCCCAGGGGCATACCCTGCTGATCCCGCGCCGGCACGTGATTTCGCTGTTTGACGTCACCGTGGTGGAGTGGGTGGAACTGGGCCAGTTGCTGGTCGAGGCCCGTGCCGCCTTGCGGAGCGAGTTCCGGCCGGACGGGTTCAACATCGGCGTCAACGACGGCGCGGCGGCGGGCCAGACGGTGAGGCACTTGCACGTGCATCTGATTCCGCGCTATTGCGGGGATCGCCCCGACCCGCGCGGCGGGGTACGCTGGATTTTGCCGGAGAAGGCGAATTGGCCGTGACCCCCCTACTATGGCTTCAGAAGCTGCCTCAAAACCAGCAATTCCCGGCTTCTTGAAATGTCTTTACAAATCAATGTACTATAAATAGGGGTTTTGGCTTAGAATTTGGTTTTTCTGGGGCCGTGCGATTTAAATTTTGCCGATAAATCATTGCTTGGCCTATTTAAAAACTTGGTTAAATAAAAAGACCGGGAATTGC
>CALMNY010000533.1 GCA_937872125.1 uncultured Candidatus Competibacteraceae bacterium
CATCCACGTGCCCATCGAGTTGTTGGTCAGCCGGAAGAAGCGCCTGGACTTGAACGGCGCTGGTTGGCGCGCGGTGCTGGCCGCGACCGGGCAGACGTTCGGCGCGGAGGCTGGCCCAGCCTGAGAACGCCCATGCCACCCGCCGATCCCACCCCGCCCAGCGCCACTATCCCTGGACCGGCGGCGAACTCGCCGCCCGCCACCCCCGGACCGGCATCGCTCTCGGACAGGGTTGATCTGCTGGTGCAAACCGGCAGCCTGCTGCTCCAGCACGGCGCTGATGCGGGCCGCGTGGAGGCCAGCCTGCGGCAAATGGAAGCGGGCCTGGGTATCGCCCGGATTGACGCCATCGTGATGTCGAAGACGATCCTGCTCACCGCCACCCGCCAGGAGGCCCACCATACCCGGGTGGCGCGCGTGCCCATCGTCGGGGTCAACATGAACAGCCTGAACGAGATAGAGCAGTTGCTGGGACTGTTTCAGCAGGGACAGGTGACGCCCGAACAACTGGCGCTGGAACTGGATCGGATCGCGAAATTGCCGCATCACTACTCGCCCGGGGTGACCGTCGTGGCGGTCGGGTTGGCGTGCGCGGCGTTCTGCCGGTTGTTCGGCGGCGACTGGGCAGCGCTGGCGATCACCGGCGTGGCCGCCGCGATAGCCGCCTGGGTACGGATGTGGCTCAACCAGCGGCAGGTCAATTATTTCCTGGTGGTTCTGCTCACCGCGCTGACGGCCAGCCTGGCGGCGGGTAGCGCACTCTGGCTCAGCCAGACCCCGCAAAGCGCGCTGACGGCGGCGGTGCTGCTACTCGTGCCGGGGGTGCCGCTGATCAACGCCAGCGTTGACATCCTGCGCGGGCACATTTCTGCTGGCCTGGCTCGGGCCACCACCAGTCTGGTGGTATTCCTCGGGATCGCGCTCGGTTTGGGAATCGTGATCCGATTGCTCCAGGTTCAGTTATGAGCGGCGCGGAACTGGCGGTGTTGCTGATCCAGAAAGGGGGCTGGGCGGCAGTGGCGACCTTGGGGTTTTCGGTGTTGTTCAACGTGCCGAAGTACGCCTTGCCCTATTGCGCGCTGATCGGCGCGTTGAGCTACGCGCTGCGCACCGCCCTGATGACCGGTGGCATGGGCCTGGTCTTGGCCACTCTGGGCGCGGCGCTGCTCATCGGCGCGCTGGCCACGATCCTGGCCCAGCGTTTCGGGGTGAGCGGGACGCTGTTCGCCGTCGGTCCGGCGATTCCGCTGATACCGGGCAGTTACGCCTACAAGGCGGTGATGGGCATGGTGATGGCGGCCAATGCGCCCGAACTGGAACCCCATGGCGAACTGTTGCTAACGGCGCTGGATAACGGTCTTAAAGCCACGCTGACCATCCTGTTCCTGAGCTTTGGAATCGCCCTGCCGGGCCTGGTGTGGAGCGCGCTCCGGCGCAAGGGGGCGGACGATTGAAAAACCGGATAAAATTTCGGAAAGATGTATCGGTGATTCGTTGGATTATCCCCCCGTTCAATCTCTCATTTACCCCCTCGAGCAAACCGAGCTGACTCCCATGCGCTGCAAAACCTGGATCATCACCGCACTTCTTACCGTGTTCCTCTTCTTCCAGGGCTGCGCGACGCCGACGCGGCTGGC
>CALMNY010000534.1 GCA_937872125.1 uncultured Candidatus Competibacteraceae bacterium
CGGGAACCGTGGATATCCTGACGGGATTGTTGGCTTATGCAGTCGGCAAGCAAGCGATAATACGGGTACAAAATCCTGTCGTCCTCGACGAACATAACGAACCGCAACCAGATATTGTGCTGTTGCGCCCGCATTCGAATCACTACCTGGACGCCCATCCCCGCGCTGAGGATGTGCTGCTGTTGATCGAGGTGTCGGACAGCACCGTACAATTTGACCGCAAGACCAAGGTTCCGCTCTACGCCCGCCATGGCGTTCCCGAAGTGTGGCTGGTGGTGGGACCGCACCGCCGCCACATCGCGGTTTACCGCGACCCACAGCCGGAACAGAGCGGTTATCGGACCCAGTTGCAAGTGCGGGAAGGGACGTTGACGCCGGTGCTGTTGCCGGGAGTGGAAATCCGCCTGAACGAAGTGTTCATCCAGCGGGAGCGGTGAAATGCTCCAATCGTAACGGCTCCGCCAGTGGCTTACCGTCGAACCACACCCGCTCCCCATCCAGCCGCAACCGGCCTTCCGCGAACCAGCGAATCGCCAGCGGATACAGCCGGTGTTCCTGCTCCAGCACCCGCGCCGCCAGCGTATCAGGATCGTCGCCCGGCAGTACCGGCACCCGCGCCTGCACGATGACCGGCCCGCCGTCCAGTTCGGCAGTGACGAAATGAATGCTGGCGCCATGTTCGGTTTCCCCGGCGGCCAGCGCGCGTTCGTGGGTGTGCAAGCCGCGAAACCTGGGCAGTAGCGAGGGATGAATGTTGAACAGCCGCCCCCGGTAATGCTCGGTGAAACCAGGGGTCAGCACCCGCATGAAACCCGCCAGAATCACCAAATCCGGTCGGTAACGATCAATCAGTTCGATCAGCGCCGCTTCAAACTCAGGCCGGTCGGCGAACAGCTTGTGATCCAGTTCCAGCGCCAGAACGCCGGCCTGGCGCGCCCGTTCCAGACCCTGCACGCCAGGCCGGTTGCTGATGACCGCCGCCACTTCGACCGGCCATTCTCCGCTCGCCGCCTGATCGAGAATCGCCTGCAAGTTGCTGCCGCGCCCGGAAATCAGCACCACCAGCCGGATTTTGTGCACGGCGCTCACGATTGAAACTCCACGAACGGTTCGCCTGCGCCCGCCGCGATCTGGCCCAGTGGCCAGACCGTTTCGCCCGCTTCCCGCAACAGCGTTTGCGCGCGTTCCGCATCTTCCGCCGCGACGCAGACCACCAGCCCAACCCCGCAGTTGAAGGTGCGCCGCATTTCCACCTCGGCCACGCCGCCCTGCTGTTGCAGCCATTGAAATACCGCCGGGCGTTGCCAGCTTTGCATCTCGATCACCGCTTTCGTATTCGCCGGCAATACGCGCGGGATGTTTTCGGTCAGACCGCCGCCGGTGATATGGGCGATGGCGTGGACTTCAACCTGCTCCAGCAATCGCAAAATCGGTTTGACGTAGATGCGGGTCGGGGCCAGCAGAGTTTGACCGAGAGTTTGGCCAGCCGCGAAGGGTTGCTCCAGCGTCGCGCCGCTAACCGCCAGAATCTTGCGGATCAGCGAATAGCCGTTGGAATGCGGCCCGGAGGAAGCGAGTCCCAGCAGCGCGTCGCCCGGCTGGACTTTGGAGCCGTCAATGATCCGCGCCTTTTCGACCACGCCGACGCAGAACCCGGCCAGGTCATAATCGCCTTCACGGTACATCCCTGGCATTTCGGCGGTTTCGCCACCCACCAGCGCCGCGCCGGCCTGGGCGCAACCGTCGGCGATGCCCTTGATCACGTCCGCCGCCACGTCCACGTTCAAATGGCCGCTGGCGTAATAGTCCAGGAAAAACAGCGGCTCGGCCCCGACCACCAGCACGTCGTTGACGCACATCGCCACCAGGTCAACGCCGATGGTGTCGTGCCGGTTCAGTTCCAGCGCCAGCTTGAGCTTGGTGCCCACGCCGTCGGTCCCGGAAACTAAAACCGGCTGGCGGTAGCGGTCCAGCGGCAGTTCAAACAGCGCGCCGAAGCCGCCCAGCCCGCCGAGAACGCCGGGGCGCAAGGTGCGCCGGGCGTGCGGTTTGATGCGGTCCACCAAGCGGTTGCCGGCGTCAATGTCCACCCCGGCGTCGCGGTAGCTGAGGGCGGGGGATTGGGGGGAGTAATCGTTCATAGCGGGATGACCTTGGAGTATGCGGGCGCAATATCTACCGGGAAATGGTATAGGCAATAGCCTCAGGCGCAAAAAACATGTTTGACCGCTACTCGTTCAGCGTAATCGGCGCAGGGCGTAAAATCCCCCCGCCATAAACAGCAGCGTCGGCAAACTGGCGCCCACCAGCGGCGGAAAGCCGTACAACAGTACTACATTGCCCAGCAGATAGTTGCTCAAGAAAAACGCCAGTCCCAGCAGCAGCCCGATCAACAGGCGCTGCCCCGTGCCCGCCGAGCGTTGCGGCCCGAATACGAACGGCATCGCGACTACCAGCATGGCCACGTAGATCAGCGGCGCCAGCAGCTTGCGCCAGAGCACCAACCGGTATTCCTGGGTGTCCAAGCCATTGCGGTCCAGATAGTCCACGTAAACCAGCAGATCGCGGATGGACAACTCGCTGGGATTGCTCGCCAGCACGTCCAGAACTTGCGGGCTGATGGCCGAAGCGACCTCCAGACCGGGCAGGTGCTCGGTTCGCACCGCGTCGCCATTCAACAGACTGCGATTGACCCCTTCCAGCACCCAGCGCCCCTCCACATAACGCGCGCCCTGGGCGGCGATCACCGTTTCAAGCCGGGCATCAGGACCGATCTTGAAACTGTGAATATCTACCAGGCGAATGCCGGGCAACACCGCCCGCACGTGGATGAAATAGTCGCCATCCCGCGCCCAGAAGCCGCGACCGCCGCGAATCGCCATGCTCTCGCTTTTGGCGGCGGCCCGCTGTTCATAGGCCATCTGTTCCAGTGGCGGCGCGACGAATTCCCCCAGGGCCAGCACCGCCAGGCTCAGCAGCAGACCCGCTTGCACGGCGGAGCCGGTCAGTTGGGTCAGGGACAGGCCGGCGGCGCGCATGACGATCAATTCGCTGCCGCTGGCCAGTGCGCCCATGCCCAGCAGGCCGCCCACCAGCAGCGCCAGCGGAAACAGTTCGTACAGGCGTTGCGGCTGGATCAGTAGCAGGTAGCGGAATGCCGCCAGGAAGTCGTAACGGCCCTTGCCAACATCTTCCAGTTCCACCAGCAGGCTCAGGAAGAATTCGAGCAGCAGCAGGATCAGCAGGGCGACCAGCGTGGTGCTGGCCACGGTGCGGAAAATGTAGCGATCGAGGATTTTCATGCGGCCTCCCCCGCTGGAACCCGGCGCCGGCGCCGGAACGCCCGGCTGCCAGAGTAATACTGGAGCAGCAGACCGGCGCCAAACAGCAGAAACAGGCCATGGACCCACCACAACCCGACGCGGGCGCCGACCACACCATGGCTCAGCCAGGACTCGCCAACGCCGATCAGGTTAAAGTTGACCGCGTAAATCAGCACCGCCGCAACGACCCGGCCATAGCGGCCCTCGCGCGGCTTGGCGCGGGCCAGCAGCGGCGCCCACA
>CALMNY010000535.1 GCA_937872125.1 uncultured Candidatus Competibacteraceae bacterium
CTGCGTCACAGGGATGGCGGCATGGACTCGTTCAGCAAGGGCATCCTGGTGGAACCCGGCGGTCAAACGCAATTATTGCGCGGGAACGACGTGGAATTGCAGCCGCTCGGCCAGTGGGTCAGTCCCCACACCAGCGACCGCTATCCGTCCGGCTGGCGGTTGCGGCTGCCCGCTGAGCACCTCGATCTGACCGTGACGCCTAAAGTGGCTGATCAGGAAATGCGGCTGACGGTGCGCTACTGGGAAGGCGCGGTCGCGGTCAGCGGCCAGGCGAGAGATCGCCCGGTCACCGGCCAAGGCTATCTGGAAATGACCCGGTATCCGTAATCATTTCCACGCCAAACCGGCTTGAATGGACTCCTCACGGCTCCCGCGCCACCCGGAACCCCAGGTCATCGCTGAGCGGATCGGCTCCTGCCCGCCACTGGCCGCCGCGAATCGCCACGGCTTCCGGCAGGCGCGTCGCACAACGCCGTTCCTGACCCTCGTATTCCGGGCGATATTCGGAGCAGGTCCATTCCCGGCTTTGGCCGCCAGGGTCGTACACGCCGAGTCCGGCCCGGGTGGCGTATTCCCATTCCGCCTCGGTAGGCAGCCGATAGGCTGGCCCGGTTTGGCGCGCACGCCAGGTCGCATAGTCCAGCGCCTCGCGCCAGGTGACCCGCGCCGGGCTGTCGCGTCCCGGGCCCGGCGCCGGCTCTGGCGCTGTGCGACCGTTCGCTTCGGCAAAACGACGGTAGGCGGCCAGGCTGATCTCATGGCGACTGATCGAGAATCCGGCGTCGCGCGCCACAACCAGATCCGGCTCCAGCGACGCCGCCGGTTCCTGACCATCGGCGGCGGGCAAAGGCGCCGGTAACGCGGCGGGCGCCGGAACTGCCGGAGCCGGAGTGCTGGCCGGAGTCGGCGGAACAAAGTAAAACTCGCCACGCAACGAAGACGCCACCCACGGGACCTGACTGCCGCCGGTTTCCCGCTCCACCCCCACCAACACCTGCTTGAACACCTGCTCCAGGGTGAGGCCCGGAATACTCATGGCCGCCAACAGATTCTGGGTGTAGGGGCTGTTGCGGCCGGTCCCATCCTTCGAGATTGAACCCGGCGCAGTGGCGTAAGCGATGAAGGTGCCAACCGGACCATCCATCCGCGCCAGCCCCCGGTTGCCGAGACTGCGGGCAAAGGGGTTGTTGCGGCAGGCGTCGAGAATCACGATGTTGAGGCCATTGCTGGCGGACTCCATCGCCCGCAGCACCGCGTCGGCATCCACGCCCTCATCGGGAATTTCAAATTCCTGGCGGATATCCACGCCGACGGGAATCAGGTAGTTCTGCCCCTTGAGTTGGACCCCGTGGCCAGCGTAGTAGAACAATCCAACACCGCGTTGCTGGCGCAGTTGTTGCTCGAACTCACGCAGCGCCTGACGCAGGGTCTGGCGATCTGCATCGAACCGCTCGATGACCTGAAAGCCCAGTTCGCGCAGTTTCGCCGCCATATCGCGGGCATCGTTGACGGGATTGCGCAACGGCGCATCGCTATAAGCGCCGTTGCCGATGACCAGTGCGGTTCGCGGTTCCGCCGGAACCGCTCCGGCGCCCAGCCAGGGAATCAACCCAAGCAGGGCGACGCCCAGCCAGAGCGTGGAACGCCTGCTCAGAAAATGGATTGCACACGCCAAAAAATTCATGATCGCCGAGGTGTGAGGAAACGGAATGGACATGGGGAAACAGAATGATGGATTTGCCCGCCGCCGGCTGAACAGTGGCTTAACCGGTCGTCGCTGCTATCATTGTACCGGCAAACCGTCCTAAACGAACTCAATCCTGTCGCCGCGCCCCGAAGCCGGACGCGGCGGGAAACAACGACCTACCGCTGGTGCATTGGCTCGCTGCCGACGCATTTCAGAATTGCGAGCATAACCTTTCACTTCGCAGGAGCTTTCCATGTCTATGTCTATTCGTCATTCCGGTAAACCGCTGCTCATCGCCGCGCTGGTTGGTTCATTAGTGTCCGGTTGCGCTGGCATGAATGATCAGCAAACCACCGTCGCTCAGGGCGCCGGGTTCGGCGCGCTGCTCGGCGCGGGTCTCGGCTACGCCATTACCGGCGACAGTCGCGGTGCTCTGATCGGCGCGGCGGCGGGTGGTTTGGCCGGCGCTGCCGTCGGCAGTTCCATCGCCGAGCGCAAGGCGCAGTACGCCAACGAGGAAGACTTTCTGAACGCCGAGATCGCCCGCAACCAGGAATTCATCCGCGAGGCGGACGCCGAGAACCGCCAGCTTTATGCGGACATCGCCCGGCTGGACCGCGAGTCGCGGCGCCTGGCGCGGGAATACCGGGCCGGCAAAGCTTCCCGCAATGCTTTGGTCCAACAGAAGAGCAGTCTGGAAAAACAACTGGCCAAGGCCAAACAGGTCAATTCCCTGGCTGAAAAGCAACTGGCCGACGCTAATACGGTCTATAGCGAAAGCAGGCAAAAGCGCGGCGCTCAGGATCAGTACACCCGGAAACTGGAATCCAACGTGGTCCAGTTGAAGGAAACCCAGCAGAAATCCAGTCAGAACGTAGCCAGCTTGCAGAAGATCTATGACAACATGTCCATTTAGCGGCGGGCCAAAATCGTCAGGCGAAACCGGCCTCCGGCCGGTGCGGATTTTCGGAAAAGAGAGGTTGGTAATGATGAGGAATTCACGACTGGCCGGCGGCGTCCTCAGTGTGCTCATCCTGGGCGGTTGCGCCACTGATCCGACCAACGACCCACGGTCCGGCGGCTTCTTCGGCGGCGTGCATGGACTGGCCGCCGGCGATTACGAGATGCGCCAGCAGAGCCTGCAAGGCCAGCGCGACGACAGCCTGAATCAGCTTCGCGCCCTGCGCGAGGAAGGGGAATATCTGGAAGCCGAGCGGCAAATGAAAGCCAGCGAGGTCGCCGCGCAGCGCCGGCAACTCGCCGCGCTCAAGGCCCGCAACCGGGAACTGGCTTCGCGCATCAATCAGTTGCAACGCTCCAAGGCCACCACCGAGCAACGCACCGCCGCACTACGCCGCAAGCAGCAACAACTGGCCCAGGACATTCAGACGTTTGAGACCCAGCTTGAACGAGGCCAGTTGAGTGCGGCTCAGGCCAACTCCAAGCAGCTCAGCCTGGAGCGGCAGTACGACGCTATCAAGGATCTATGAGGCGCGGAGCGCAGCATGAACAGCGGTTTCTGGAAAGCGGTGGTGCTGGTGGCGGCGTGGTGCGCTGTGGCGCCGGCGCTGGCCCAGGACAGCGACCGCAGCCGCTATTACATCCAGCAGATGATTGATCTGGCGGCGACCCACGACGAGACTGGAGTGACCGCGATGCAGCGGATGCTGGAACAGGAGCCGAAACCCCCACCGCGTGATCCCGCCGCGGCGCGCGAAGCGCTGCAACGGGGACAAGCGGCGCTACGGGCCGATGATTTGAATGCGGCGCTCACCGCATTCCAGCAAGCCAGCGACAACGATCCTGGCAACGCCGACGCCGTCAATCATCTGGGGCTGATCGAGCGCAAGCTCGGTCGTCTTCCCGACGCGGAACGCGCCCTCCAGCGGGCGCTGGCCCTGGAACCCACCCGAGCCAGCGCCTGGTTCCAACTCGCCCAGGTTTACGGCCTCAGCGAGGACAACCGGCGGGCGCGCGGCGCGCTGGCCAATACCTACCGGTTCGCCCAGAACCCGATGCGCGCCGAGGAAATCCTGCGCAACATCGCTGAAAGCGAGGCGTCCGACACCCTGCGCACCGCCGCCCTGGAAGCCCTGCGCCTGTATCAGTTGCCGGTAGAGGCGGTCATCGTGCCGCCCATGCCCGCCAATCCCGGCATCGTGCCATTGAAAACCACGCCGGCCCCCCGCCAAAAGCCATGATCCACCGTTTCGCTCCACTGGCGCTGCTGGCGCTGCTGGCGCTGCTGGCGCTGCTGGCCGGTCCGCTGCCCGCCAGCGCCGGCCAGTACGAGACGCTCGACTATCATATCCAGCAGATGATCGCCCAAGCGGCTGCCAATGATGAAGCCGGCGTGCAGACTTTTCGCGAGCAACTGGACAATCTGCGCCGACCGGAAGCCGGTGACCCAGTTCAGTCCCGGCCTCTGTTTCAGCAGGGCCAGGAATACCTGAACCACGATCAGCTCAAGGAAGCGCTCTCGGCGTTTCGCCAAGCCTTCATCACCGACCCTGCTGATGCCGAAATCGCCGGCCAACTCGGACTAACCTATCTGCGGTTGCGCCGCATGAAAGAAGCAGAACGCCTGCTGGTCTACGCCCTGGCTCTGGCGCCAGCCCGGTCCGCCTCCTGGCTGCATCTGGGGCAGGTGTATGGTCAGAGCGGCGATACGGCTCGCGCGGCCGGGGCATTCGCCAATGCCTACCGGTTCGCCCCGGATCGCTCCCGCCTGGCCGGACAATTGCGGCAACTGGCTACAACTGATCCGGCGGACGCGGTTCGCGCTGGCGCTCAGCGTGCGTTGCAACCCACTCAACCCCTGCCTGCCCCTGCCGCCAAACCGGGGGCTGCGGCCAACCTGCTCCCGCCCGCCGCATCGGCGCCGGTTCCAGCTCAGCCCGCTGCCCCTGCGCCGACCGCGCCGACGATAACCGGCCCTGCCCCCAGCACCCCGCCCGCCAGCGGTGTTCTGCTGGACTCGCTGCGGCGGGGCCTGTCCAGTCTGGCGAAACCTGCTGACACGGCCCCGCCCGCCGCCGGTTCGCGCTCCATACCGACGGCGGGCGAACAGCCGGGGCAACAGATTTACCGGAGCAGCCTGCCGCGCA
This sequence comes from uncultured Candidatus Competibacteraceae bacterium, assembly GCA_937872125.1. Taxonomy (GTDB): domain Bacteria; phylum Pseudomonadota; class Gammaproteobacteria; order Competibacterales; family Competibacteraceae; genus Contendibacter. The sequence goes on from CALMNY010000535.1 coordinate 4,795, forward strand.
CCTGCCTGATCGTCACCTTTCGCCGTGGCAAGACCGATAGTCTGGGCAGTGGCCTGCTGGTTTCAGCCGACGGACTGGTCGTCACTAATCACCATGTTATCGAGAATGCCGACAATCTGGCGGTCAAATGCGGAGAACGCGAGTCGGTCGCCCGCGTCAGCCGGCGCAGCAAAGAACCCGATCTGGCGCTGTTGACGACTACACTGAACCGGGCCGAGAGTTTCGTGCTCAATGAAGCCTACAGCCCGGACCTGATCGGGCTGGAGGTGTTTGTCATCGGCAATCCCTACGGGCTGGAGGGAACCTTCTCCACCGGCGTGATCAGCGGACTGCGCGAGATTGACGGCGTCCGCTACTTCCAGATTTCCGCGCCGATCAGTCCGGGCAACAGCGGCGGGCCGGTCATCCTGCGGGACGGCAGCGTGATCGGCATCGCCACCATGGGCCTCAAGAAAGGCCAGAACCTCAACTTCGCCATCGCTGCCGCCGAACTGATCCATTCCGGGCTGTTCGACCCCGCCCGGATGAAAATGAGTACGGCGCAGGGCAAGGGGCGATAACGACCGCTCAACCCGGCGCCGCCAGGATCATGTCGGCCGCCTTCTCACCAATGACAATCGTCGGGGCATTGGTGTTGCCGCCCAGCAGGGTCGGCATGATCGAGGCGTCCACCACCCGCAATCCCGTCAAGCCATGCACCCGCAGTTGATCGTCCACCACCGCCATCGGATCGTGGCCCATCTTGCAGGTCCCGACCGGGTGATAAATGGTTTCGGCCCGGCGGCGAATAAAGTCCCGGAGTTCATCATCGCTTTGCACCGCCGCGCCGGGGAACAGTTCCTCGCCGCGATAGCCATCGAACGCCCGCGCCGCCAGGATTTTCCGACAGACCTTCGCCCCCGCCAGCAGAGTCTCCATGTCGTCCGGATGCTCCAGGTAATTGGGCTGTAGAAAGGGGGAAACCGTCGGATCGGCGCTCTTCAGGGTCAGGTAGCCGCGACTCTTGGGCCGCAGGTCGCACACGTGCAGCGAGTAGCCGTAACCGTACCAGAGACGCCGGCCGTGGTCGTCGAGAATGGTTGCGGTCAGGTGGAATTGCAAATTCGGCATGGACAGCGCGGGATCGGATTTAACGAAACCGCCCGCCTCGGCCATGTTGCTGGTCAAAAACCCGCGCTGGTGGCGGTTGTAGTCCACGACCCCCTTGATCAGGCGCGGCAGGAACGACAGTGCAACGCCGTAGGAAGCCCGCCGGCATTCCCGATGCGCGATGATGATGTCAAGATGATCCTGCAAGTTCTGGCCAACACCCGGCAAGTCATGCACCACCGGAATCCCGTGCTTGGCCAGCTCGGTGCGTGGCCCGACCCCGGACAGCAACAACAGTTGCGGCGAGTTGATCGCCCCGCCGGACAGGATGACTTCGCGCCGCGCCTTCAATTCCACCGTCTGGCCGGCGCGGTCGCGGTAGGCCACGCCCACCGCCCGCTGGCCCTCGAACAGCACCCGGCTGGCCAGGGCGCGGGTGATCACCGTCAGATTCGGGCGTGAGCGCACTGGATGCAGATAGGCGCGGGCGCTGCTGCACCGCCGGCCATCCTTCTGCGTCAACTGGTAAAACCCGACCCCTTCCTGTTCGGCGCTGTTGAAATCATCGCTGAGCGGATAGCCGACCTCGCCGGCGGCGCGGATGAACACTTCGCTGATCTCGCCGCGCTGGCGCGGATCAGCGACGTTGAGCGGCCCGCCGACGCCATGATATTCCGACGGGCCACGCTCCTGATTCTGCGCCCGCTTGAACAGCGGCAACAAATCGGCGTAACTCCAGCCCTGGTTGCCCAGTTCCGCCCAGTGGTCGTAATCCCAGCGATGACCACGGGTGTAGACCATGGCGTTACTGGAGCTGCTGCCGCCCAGGGTCTTGCCGCGCGGCCAGAACATCCGGCGATTGTGCAGATGTGGCTGCGGCTCGGTCTGATAGGCCCAGTTCAGGCTCTTGCCGCGCATGATGAAGATCATGCCCGCCGGCATGTGAATCCATGGGCTGGTGTCCTCGGGACCGGCTTCCAATAGACAAACCTGCCGGTTCGGGTCGGCGGACAGCCGGTTGGCCAGCACGCAGCCGGCTGAACCTGCGCCCACGATGATGTAATCGTACATGGCTCCCAATCCTCTGAGTCCGGCGCCGGCCGGACGGTTGCTCGCGGGGGGCGACGGAAGTCGCGGATTTCCAAGCCTAATCGCTTCATGGAAGCCCGGCTTGTCGAAAATGGCAGCGGCTTGTTGAAACTGGCTAGCGCCGCGCCAGCGCATTAAACTTTAACCCTTAATCCCCGGCTGGATTTCAGCCGGGGGTTACCCCAGGCCCGGCTTGCCTCCTCGCGATCCGGCCCCGTTCCCCTACCAGAAAGGCAAGACCTTGAACAAGCTGTACATTTGGCAAAATCACGGTCTTTTCATCGGCCGCCTGCCGGATATCTCCGAGCACCGGCTCGGATCGGCGGCGCTCTGCCTGGGCATTGACAAACCCTTCCACTTAATGGAAAGCGAAAGCAATGTCTGGCAGGAGTGTCGGAGCGTGCTGGTTCCGCCCGGCTGTCTCAATGAACTCCAGCTTGGCGGCGCCATCATGGCGATTCTGTTCATCGAGCCGGAAAGCCCCGACTATATGGCTGTTCAGAACGCGATGCTCGATGGCGAGTGGCAATGTCTATATCGCCTGGCGTATGAAGCTGAGGCGCTGGCGGCGCTGCGCGAGGTCTGGGAACGCCAGCCTGATGCCGCCACGATTCACGATCTGCTCAACCGCCTGATCATGCAGACGGCTTCTGAAGAGCGCCAGCACCCGCTGGACC